>NZ_JBCNJT010000003.1:300000-521763 GCF_039596395.1 Fluviicola sp. | reverse complement strand
GAGGGCTTGTGATCGTAAACGGAACTGTGGCAGAACAACCGTTCGCATCAACTACGGTAGCCGTGTAAGATCCTGCCGTTAAGTTCGTAAAGGTATTCGATGCCTGGGAAGGACCACCATTCAAGGAATAACTGAATGGAGAGGATCCACCCGCAACTCCGATGATCACCGATCCGTTCACACCTCCAAAACAACTTACGTTGGTCTGGCTCTGGATCGAAGCGATCGGTGCATTGGTAGCTACGATAGTAATCGACAAGTTTTTGGTACATCCCCGGTTATCGGTCACAACCACGTTGTATGTTCCGGCTGCCAATCCGTTGAAGGTAGCACTGGCCTGGCTTGCTCCACCATTGAGCGTATAGGAATAAGGTGCTGTTCCGCCCGTTGCTGCAACGGTCACAGACCCGGTATTGGATCCGCAGGTTGCCGGGGCGATCGCACTTTGCGTTAAGTTCAAAATGGCTGGCTGAGTAATGTTCTGGTTTAGAACAACCGTACAGTTATTCGCATCCTTGATCGTTACTGCATACGTTCCGTTACATAAACCTGTAAAGGTATTCGATGCCTGGAAAGGACCACCGTTGATGCTGTACTGGTAAGCCGGGGTTCCACCCGATGCCGCCACTGTAATAGTTCCGTTGCAGGCTCCGTTACAACTCACATTCACCGGTGTCAATGTACCGCTTAAAGCTGTTGGCTGGGTAATCACTACGTTTGCTGTAGCTACACAACCCGAGTTATCGGTCATGGTAACCGTGTAAGAACCTGCTCCTAAATTGGATGCTGTCTGGGTAGTCTGACCACCTGTCCAGGAATACGTGTAAGGTGCCAATCCCGTTGGGGTAGCAGTAGCTGAACCCGTAGTGGCACTGTTACAGGCAACATTTGTTCCTGCAGCGGTAACGCTACAACAAACTGCTCCTGCACCTATCGTAAAGGTACCTGTTCTGGTACATCCGTTTGCACCGGTAACCGTGTAATTGTAATTCCCGTCGGGAAGATTGGTAAAATTAGCTGTAGCTCCTGCCGTGTTTGCTTCCACCACAGATCCTGTTGTCGGGCCGGAAATATTCACTGTATAAGGTCCGTTACCAACCGGGTTGTTGATAACCACCGACCCATTGTTATAGTTCGCACAAGACTCTGCTGTCGGGGTTACGGTTGGTGCTGCTAATGCTCCATTGGTTACCACCACCTGGTCTGTTGCCGTATTTCCACACTGATCGGTTGCAGTAACCGTATAAGTAGTGGTAGCAGCCGGAGAGACAGTTACCGGACTTCCCGTTCCTGCTCCGTTATTCCAGGTTAGAGTTACAGTACCCGTTCCACCTGACGAAGTGGCGGAAATCGGTACACTTCCCCCCGCGGTACATATCAAAGCATCTGCGCTGGCGACCGTTGTTAAAGGATTGGAATCAATGATATTGACATTTGCCGAACCCGGCATACAGACCGTAGCAGGATAATTACAAATCAGCGTTTCTGTTCCTTCTGCTACTCCATCCAATGTTACGTTTACCGGAATGGTAACAGAAGTTTGACCTGCCGGAATCGTAATGGTAGTAGGTAATGCCGCATAATCTACACCAGAAGTTGCAGTTCCTGTCCAGGTCACATTGAATGAGAAATTCGTAGCCTGAGCGGTAGGAATGGAAAATGTCATGGTATTGTTGGCACATCCTTCCGGGAAAACACCAGGTCCTGCACCACTTGAAGTTACAGACGAAACCGGCGGATTTCCCACTGCAAATAATCCGTTCTCCTGGATAAACACCCAGGAATCATAGATCTGGTCACCTCCGTCGGCAATCATCAAACGAATGTGGTATGTCTGACAAGCCTGTACTGCACGTGATGCAGTCAATTGAACCGTATAACCATCCATGACGTTATTGTTGTTCAATGCTTCGTTATTTCTATAGGATGCCGAATTAGTGAAGTTATTGATATTATCAATGGTTACAGGAGTTGTAGGCGGAAGCACCGCGATATTTGTAGGAGTACCAATTCCCGGACCACTGATAAAGAACGCAAAGGCATCGTTATACCCAGAATTCACAAACTCATTGTATTCTTCGGAACCGAATACATAGTTTACATTGATATTGTTGGTGATCGGGACAAAGTCAAATTCCAGGATAATCCCGTCTCTTGCGGTTGCTCCTGCAATGGTATTCAATTCCGCGATTGCCACCCCGTTATTATCCGAAGAACGGAATGTTCCGGGACCTCCCTGAAGGGCAGTCGCCGTGTTTACATAACCGGTACTCATTACTACACCTGAGTTCATCGATGCGCCGATTCCGGCAGAAGTACCACCAACAAACTGAGCGATCGCACCTGCGTCTCCCGTAAGTGTTACATTGGAAAATGTAATCCCCGGCCCACAGATATTGGCGACATAGTTATTCGCAGTTGTTTGGTTTAACACTATTTGCCCGTTCGTGGTAAAATGAGCAAATAAAAACAAGAGAAAGCATGCAACGACATTGCTTACTGATCTAAAAGCAGCAGTTCTTTTCATAGTCATGGTGTTCTGGTTTGTAAGATGTGTGTTGTTATATTTGGTACTTGTATTCCTTTATGCTAATTCTTTATGTAATTTAAAATCCAAACTTTTTGTTTCTTCTTCGTTTTGTAGTCATTAAAGGTTTTCGAAGCCAACTCCTGGTCTAAAGAGTACAGGATTACCACATAGTAGTAATTGTTCGATTCATTAATCACCAAATAGGATCCCGGGTATTCGCTCAGGTTTTTCGAAAGCATGAGATCCGCATTTTGCCTGTTCGAGAAAACTCCCGTAATCACGTAAAATCCATCCGGAGACTGGCTTTTATCCAGATTCACGAAACTATATCCTTTTGCTACCGGGATTACTTCCGGGGTGGTAACCCTTGGTTTCACAGTATCAACAGGAACAGGTTTTTCAACTTTAGCTAAATTTGCCAGGGAGTCTTTTTCTCTTTGTAAACGGTCTTTTTCAGCACGCTCTTCCAACAAACGTTTCAATTGAGCTTCCAGTTCATCTTTGAGTTTCTGAACAGAATCACGCTGTTTTGCCGCCAAATCATCCGGTACGCGAACTTCTTTCTCCACAATCTGAATTTCTTTCTCTCTTTTTCCTTTGAAAGAGAATCCTAAGAAAATCTCATGGTTCATTCCGGTATTGTACGTCTTCATGGAACCGATCAGCAATTCATAGCTATATCCTACTCTCAGGAAATCAAACACGCGAACACCTGCGTTGAACTGCACCGCATAATCGGATTTATAAGTAGCCGACGCCCAAACCATGTTGTTATAAAGCGCCATGGCAGTCACATCGTATTGAAGCGGAATATTCGGCATATATCTTAAAACAGCATTCGGGCGGATAATGAATTTTTCATTCACGTGAAAATCATACTCCAGGGACATCATGTAATGTCTTTCCAACTGGTAATATCCCCTGCTCTTTTCGCGGGCATACTTCACCTTTCCTCCGATAATCTGCGGAACTGAAATTCCGATTCTCAAATCTTTCCAATTATACAACAACCCCACGTTCATATCGAACGTCGGAGCTGTGGGTCTCAATCCGGTTAAATACGGATCATTGATATCCTGTGCATTGATCTGGTTGTAATCTATGCGATTATCCAAAACTCCGGCTGAAACACCAAACCGGATGTTGTGAGCCTCGTTGATCTTCAATTTGTAACTGTAATTCAAACTGGACATTAATTGCTGCTGAATTCCCTGGTTCTGGTGAGCAACGATTAATCCCAATCCCATATTCCCTTTTGCGATAGGACCGTCAACTGTCAGGTAGTTATTTACGGCGGTAGAACCAAAAGACGAATAACGCTGGTTCCGCACGAAACTAGCATTTACATAATCGCTTGCTCCTGTTGAAGCAGGATTATAGACAAACGGATTTATCAGGTAATGATTGTAGAAAGGAACTTGTTGCCCATATAGACTTCCTCCCCACACACAAAGACACAATAATAGTATTTTATTCATTTCCTAATAATGTAAGCGTTCCTTTAAATTCTTCCTCTGTTCCTCCCTTCTGAACAACATAGTAATACGTTCCGTTGGGCAATTTAGACCCTTTGTAATTACCATTCCAGTCATTCTTGTAATCCTCATTTTCATAAAGAACTTTCCCGTACTGATTAAACACCTTCACAGATGTCATAGGGAAAAATTCAACCCCGGTAATATTCCAGGTATCGTTGACATTATCGTTATTCATGGTAATGACATTGCGGATATTGAACTGGATCGGGTCCATTACTGTAATCAATACCGTATCTCCTCCGACACATCCGTTTCCATCAATTACGTAGTAAGCATAAGTTGTTGTGACAGATGGTGTTGCAACCGGGTTCGTACTGGTTGAATCAGAAAGTGTGGATCCCGGCATCCAGATACCGGTAATTCCGCCTGAGCCATTCAGAGTAACAGATTCTCCCAAATAGATCGAAGTATCAACTCCCGCATTGGCAATAGGCAATGGCAGCATGACAATCATAACCGCATTGGAAACAGCAGGCGGACAAACACCATTCAGTGCTGTTACCTGGAATTGCACATTTTCAGTAATCGGGAATGTGTTATAATCAATGGTATCCGAATCCGAGATGGTTTGCCAGGTTACCCCGTTGTCTGTAGAATACTCCCAAAATAAAGAGTCTGCTACCGAACCAACCACATGCAAATCTTCCGATCCGAACTCACAAATGGTTCCGCTTTGATTTAAAACACCTACAACCGGAGCATTGTCTAATTTAATGATCGCAGTATCGGTATAATAGTCGGGGCAAAAACCTCCGTCCAATTGTGCGCGGTAAAGCGTAGTCACACTTTGACCGGTATAATCGTATGATGTATTCGCACTATTTGCAATCGGTGTCCAGGTTGTTCCGCCATCGGTTGAAAAATCCCAGTTCAAAACAGGGGTCGTCATACCTGTCATATTTAAGATTCCTACTACCGAAGAAGCACAAACCGTATCTGAAGGCCCTATACTCGGCTGACCCGGTAATGGCTGCACATAAATAATTGCCGTATCTGAAATCACATCCGGACATTGACCACCTTCTGTAATTACCCGGTAAAAAGTCGTTTGGGTGATATTGGTATACCCCAAACTGGTAGGCGTAGTTCCTGTACCGGTCCAGGTTGCCCCGTTATCTATGGAATATTCCCAGTTCAATATTGTTCCGAAAGAACCGGTAGCAGTAACGAAACCTGTTGCATTGGTAATACACAATGAATCACTTCCGGTTAATAGTGTTTGCGGATAAACCGGATCCACATAAATCATTGCCGTATCCGAATAAGCATCCGCACAAATTGCTCCGTCTACCAGCACCCGGTAAATAGTTGTATTGGTCAGTCCGGTATAATTGTAGGTTGTAGAAGCGCTCGCCACCGTTGTCCAGGTACCTCCTCCGTTTGTGGAATATTCCCATTGGATAGGAGGCTGATTATTTCCTGAAAGTGTCAGTACGCCGGTTGCCATGTTCTCACACAAAGAATCTGCCCCCGCTATGGTTCCCGGAATTGCCGGAACCTGAACCGATACCGTGGCATAACCGGAAGTTGCATCCGGACAGTAACCACCGTCGATCACAACATGATATTGCGTATTCTGAGTAACATTTACATAAGCGTAAGACGGACTGGTTGTTCCTGTCAGAGGATTCCAAGTAGCCCCGGCATCCGTAGACGATTCCCAGTTTATAATTGTTCCGTAAGACCAGCCCGAAAGAGAGAGTGTCCCCGCGTTAGCTCCCTGGCAAACCGTGATATCTGAAGTAACGGTTCCCGGCACAACCGGGCAGTCGTTCTGAACAGTCCAAACCAGGGTATCGTTCAAATGATTGACGTCTCCCGGCCTCGAAACCCATACTTTCAGGATGTGTGCACCACAAGCGGACAAATCGGCTTTTTGGGAAAAACTGAAGTTCCAGGAAGCACCGGCTGTTAAATTAGACGATAGCGGTTGATTGATAATCGTACCTCCGTCAACCCGGTAATAAACCTGGATCGTATTGGATGGCATGATCACACCGGAATTATTATTTACCAAAACGGTAACTGTCTCCATGTTCGACAAGGCGCAACCTGAGTTTGGCGAAAAATGATTTTGTAACCAAACATCCTGCGCTCTTGTTATAGGAGAAAATGTGGTAAGTAAAATCAACAAAAATAGGTATCGGAGAAGCATAGAGTATACGTGTTGATAAGCTATCGAATATGAATTTTCTAACATTTACTAGATCGAAATTAACAGTTTTTTACATCTATTCCAAATGGGCATTGCTTACATTTACGCAGTAATGGGTGATTTGGTTTCCAAATGACGGATATTATCCAACAAAACCCCTGTTTAAATGTACATTGCAGACCTTTGACGATCAATGAGATATCTTAAATATTTAACAAAGCAACTTGCTTTATCCGTTTTCTTAACATTTTCATTTTACTCTTTTACGCAAAAAGAAACATTGGCTCCTAAAACCTTTTGGGATTCGATCCAAAACAAGCAAAACCAATTGCTGGATGTCCGCACTCCGGGCGAATATGGCCAGGGACATATTGCAGGTGCATTCCAGGCCGATTGGAACAATTTCGAGCAATTCAAAGAACGTACGGCTTCACTGGATAAGCACAAACCGCTTTATGTCTATTGCCTGGCAGGATCCAGAAGTGCCGCTGCTCAGAAATGGCTGAAGAAAGAAGGGTTTGAAACGGTTATTAACCTGCAGGGCGGAATGAATGCCTGGAACCTGGAAGAGCTTCCGGTTGAAGGAAAAAAGGAAGTCAAACTAATCACTTTCCAGGAGTTTGCAGCCTCACTTCCGAAAGACAAAACAGTGCTTGTGGATGTTGGTGCAGAATGGTGTCCGCCTTGTAAAAAAATGAGCCCCGTAGTTTCTGAAATTGCTAAAGAATATGAGGTGATTTATGTAGACGGAGGTTCTCAGACACAGTTGGCCAGGGATTTGAAGGCGGATTCGTTTCCAACGTTTATTGCTTTTAAAAACGGAGAAGAAGTGAAACGGATCAGTGGAGCTTGTTCGGAAGAAGCTCTCCGGAAAATACTGGAGTGAATCCTGGAAAATAATCTTATCAAGATATCGCCATATCATGATATCATGATTTCACGAATATGTAACACAGTGATGCTCGTTTGAGAAACCGGCCACTACCTACTCAATATTTCAATCGCCTCTTCCCTGTCCTTCCATAGTTCTTCCAAAGTCAATTGAAAAGACGGATTTCTCGTGAGCCAGCCCTGCAAATAGTGTTTGTGGATCATGATTTTCCAATCGGTCACCTGGTTCGGATCGATGCGCTGTTCGCGAACAATTTTCGGAGCAATGCGCTCCAAACCATTGGATGTATCTGTATAATCGAAACGCTCTCCCTGGAAACGCAGGTAGCAATGACATTCGGGAATATTCGAATAGCTTTTACCGGTGAAAAAAACGTTTAATTTCGCATGTGTTTCTTCATTCATCAGGAAAATACCGGCAATGAGTTCTACTTCCGGGTGTCCGTTTTCCAAAGCCAAAGAGGCCAGTAATGCATGTTTGGAGGAACAGGTTCCTTTTCCTTCCGAAAGCACCAGACCGAAATCTTCGCGGTTTGCATTCCTGCCGTATGGAAGTTGGGCAACAAACTCACATGCCTGAACAAACGAGTCAATTCCCGCTTCACGAAAACGTGCAGAGTAAGGTTCGCCGGAAGTCAGTTGGAAATCGATCATTTGAATTATGAATTGAGCAATTATCAATTATCAAGTAAACCCTCTTGATAATTACATGGAATTCAATTTTGCATTTTGACTTCATCATTTTGAAATTGGAATGCAAAGCATTGCGGTTCTTACTACATACCCGGCATTCCGCCACGCATTCCCTTCATCTGCTTCATCATGCCCATCATGTTCTTCGGATTGCTCATCATTTTCATCATTTTCTTCGTATCCTCGAACTGCTTGAGCAATTTATTCACTTCCTGGATATTTGTTCCGGAACCTGCAGCTATGCGGTTTTTGCGCTGGCCATTCATGATGGATGGATTTGCACGTTCTTTCGGAGTCATGGAGTAGATGATTGCTTCGATGTGCTTGAATGCGTCGTCCTGGATATCCACATCTTTAACCGCTTTTCCCATTCCCGGGATCATTCCCATCAAGTCTTTCACGTTCCCCATTTTCTTGATCTGCTGGATCTGACCCAGGAAGTCATTGAAATCGAACTGATCTTTCTGGATGCGTTTCTGAAGTTTGCGCGCTTCTTCTTCGTTGAATTGTTCCTGGGCACGTTCCACCAAGGAAACCACGTCACCCATTCCCAAAATACGGTCAGCCATACGTTTCGGATAAAACACATCCAATGCGTCCATCTTCTCTCCCGTACCCACAAACTTGATCGGTTTGTCTACAACTGTCTTGATCGATAACGCAGCTCCACCGCGTGTATCACCATCCAATTTCGTTAAAACAACTCCATCGAAATTGATGCGGTCGTTGAATGCTTTTGCAGTATTCACGGCATCCTGACCTGTCATGGAATCCACTACGAATAGTGTTTCCGTTGGTTTGATTGCTTCTTTTACACGTGCAATCTCATCCATCATCGCTTCATCGACAGCCAAACGGCCCGCAGTATCGACGATCACCACATTGAAGCCTTTGCTTCGGGCATGATTGATTGCTTCCGTTGCAATTTTAACCGGATCTTTTTCTTCTTTATTCGAATAAACCTCAATTCCAAGCTGCTCTCCAAGCACGTGCAACTGATCAATCGCCGCCGGACGGTAAACGTCACAGGCAACCAACAAAGGTTTCTTATTCTTTTTCGTTTTCAGGTAGTTCGCCAACTTACCGGAGAAAGTTGTTTTACCCGAACCCTGAAGTCCTGACATCAATACGATTCCCGGAGCTCCCTGGATCTGGATTTCACTTTCGTTTCCACCCATCAATTCCACCAACTCTTCGTGGCAGATCTTCACCATCAACTGGCTTGGGGAAATAGCTGTTAACACGTTTGCACCCATTGCCTTATCTTTCACGCGAACGGTGAAATCTTTGGCAGTTTTAAAGTTCACGTCGGCATCCAACAAAGCTCTGCGAACTTCTTTCAGTGTTTCAGCTACGTTAATTTCAGTAATTTGTCCTTGTCCTTTCAGAACTTTAAAGGCGCGTTCAAACTTATCGGTAAGATTATCAAACATGCTATTGAGCGATTTTTTTTCGAATACAAAAATACGACTAATTGAAAATGTAAAATTGAAAATTGATAAGGAATTACAGAATTTATCAAAAAGAGTACCCCGATTTCAGTCTTTTCCATTTACAAATAACCCAAAATCGCGATATTTCAACATTACAATATTTCAACATTGCAATATAGCCATGTTGAAATGTTGCAACCTTTGACTTCAACTTAGAATTTGACTAAGGCGCTGTATCCCGTCAGGCCTAAAGATTGGGTCATAACTCCGCCTATAAAGGTTGAATCATTGATAAAAGACAAGGAACCTGCCAACCGGTAACTGTTCACGCTTTGCGGATGATTTTTCTTATTCATGTAGGTCAACCGTTTTTTATTATTTCCATTTGCATCCATGATCCACCAATCTGCGCCCTGCAATTGTCCTGGAAAAATATCACAATCGGCGCCGGTCATATACACGATCTTTTGCCCGTTAGGCGTGTAAGTCGGTGCCTGCGAAAAGCTTTCGGTAGTCAGTTTCGTCGTGTTTCCGGTTGCCAAGTCGATGCGATAGATCGGAGTTGCCACCAAATTGTGTGATTCAAAGGTGCTGTAAACTAAAATATCTGTTTTGGAAGGACTGATGCTTTCCACTTCTCCACCTGCCGCTACATTTCCGGGTTGGTATGTGCGGATATTGGAGAAAACCGGGTCCGGATTCCAACTCACGTCGGCAACTTTAAACACGTATGCCCCGGCCGCTAAATTCAAGTCCAGGAAAACCGGTGCCTGAATGCGCTCTGTCCAGGTAAACATGGTTCCGTCCTGCGAAATGGCTCCGTGAATAATGCCGTGATCGTAGTCATTGGGGAAATTGGTCATTTGCCAGGCCTGACTGCCATCGCGTTTGATGATCCAAAGATCGGTGTAAGCTCCGTAACCCGGGATTGCGTCTTCCGGAGTGCGTGTATGGCCGCTTTCAGTTACATAATCCGTTTTTTCGACGTAGCAGTACAAATACTGCCCGCTCGGATCCCATTCTTCCGCCCACTGATGGCGGTTAGAAGCCCAGCCCGGATAAGTCAGCTGCACTTCGCCTGTTCCGTCGTAATTGGAAATATAGATCTTGTAAGTTCCGTCTGCATCCGGTTTGTTATATGCCACACTGTTTGTTGCCTGGTTATAGATTACGCCCATGGCATTCTCCTTGTAAACTTCCATGGAGGCATAGCCCGTTCCATTAGTATCGGGGTCAACGGGTTTCTTTTTGCAGGAACCGATCACAAAACCGGTCACCAAAAGGACAGAAAAAAACGCAGAAATTTTCATATACTGATTTTGAAATCAGACGAATGTATTCAAAAAATCAGTAGGGATGAAAAATTTTTAATCCCTATCTATTATGAATTTTTCAATCGCAATTTCGAATGTTTCCGGCTGTAAAGGAAATAGATTACCAAACCGATCACCAACCAAATAAAGAAGGCTATCCAGTTATCCAGTTTCAGCTGCGCCATCATGTACAAACACGACAATAAGCCCAGGAGCGGGATCAATGACAAGTTCTTAAATATGGTCACTATGGTGATTCCGATCGTAAACAACAAGAAAATCCACATCGGGATTTTGTGTGCAAATAAGGCGAATCCGAAGGAATACAAACTTCTTTCGCTTCTTCCCAATTCCTGCACATCGGCGTAGAACTGTTCGCTCTTCTCATCCTGTGAATAATAATTCTCCACGTCGTTCTCCGCTTTTTTGAAGCCTTCCGGATCTTTGGTATCTACTGTTCGTTTCAGTGTCAGGGTTTGTTCGGTTGTCAATTCTCCCAAAACCTCTTCTACGGATTTCAGTTGCTTTTCATTTTTAATGAATGCCATCGTTCCGGCCTTATATTCCGGTGTAAACAACAAAATCCCTGCACCAATCACCAAAACCGGCAGTACGAATTTTCCATTGATATAAGGCGTTTTGAATTTTCCGCGCGGAATATCCGTCTTGTTCTGAAGCACCAAAACTCCGCCGCAAACCAATACAAAAGCGAATAAGGTACCGATGCTGCATAAATCCGTAACGGTTGTCAGGTTCAGGAACAAAATAGGAATAGCGACCACAAAACCAACTATCACCGTGGAGAACGAAGGCGTTTTAAAACGTGGATGTACTTTAGCAAATTTGGGAGGAAGTAATCCATCGCGGCTCATTGCCATCCAGATGCGCGGCTGCCCCATCTGGAAAACTAGCAATACGGAAGCCATCGCTACCACTGCAGATACAGCAATGATTCCCGACATCCATTTTAAATCCAGTTTTTCAAAAACATAAGCCAGCGGGTCGCCGACAGCCAATTCTTTGTAACTAACCATTCCGGTTAAGATCAATGCGATAATGACATACAGGACCGTACAAATAATAATGGCCCACATCATTCCGCGTGGCAAATCGCGCTGCGGGTTCTCACATTCTTCCGCAGTAGTGGAAATGGCGTCAAACCCGATATAAGCAAAGAAAACCGCGGATACGCCTTTTAAGATTCCCGACACTCCATTCGGAGCGAAAGGACTCCAGTTTTCGGTATCCACATAGAAAATTCCAACAGCGATTACCAGCAAAATAATAGCCAGTTTTACCACCACCATCAGGTTACTGGCATTCCGGCTTTCTTTCATTCCGCGGTAAACCAGCCAGGTAATCAGTACGACAATCAGGATTGCGGGCAAGTCAAAAATGAGGTGAAAACCACCAATGGTCGGAGCAGTTTCCCAGGCATGGTGCGCAGCTTTCAGGCCCGTACTCAGGTTTTCAAATAATTTCCCGCCATTCATCAAAGAAACAGCTTCCTGGTGTCCGTTTGAAGCCGTCATGTAATCCGTTTGGATCCAGGCAGGCAGATCAATGCCTATTCCATGAAGCATTCCTGTAAAATAATCACTCCACGAAATGGCGACCGTCACATTTCCGATTGCGTACTCCATAATCAGCGACCAGCCGATTACCCATGCAATGATTTCTCCGAAAGCCACGTAAGAGTATGTGTAAGCAGATCCCGCAACCGGGACCATGGATGCAAATTCAGCATAGGCAAACGCGGCAAATCCGCAGGCAAGGGCCGTAAAGAGGAACAGGAAAATAACCGCCGGGCCACCATCGGCACTTGCAGTTCCGATCGTACTGAAAATTCCCGCACCGATAATTGCCGCAATTCCAAAAGCTGCCAGATCTCGCACTTTCAGGTGCTTTCCAAGGGCTTCATGTCCATCGGATTCGCCCTGTTGGGCAGATGCCAGGATGTCGCGGACATTTTTTTTACGGAAAAGGGAATTCTGTTTCATAGTATTTCGCAAGGGTGACAAACATACTAAGAAAAAACGAAGTTTTTGATAACTGAATCCGCCGCGGCGGATTAGTGCAGTTCAACAAATCTTCCCCAGGTTCCTCAATATTCTGCCGGATTCATTACTTTTATGCCCTGATACCTAAAAAACCGGTTATGTTAAAACAAACATTCTTGCTAACCTGCCTATTATCATGCGCTGTTTCAGGATCTTTATCTGCCCAGTCCAAAACAGATTTCAACCAATACAAAACGTTGCTTTCCGCCGGGTCCATTCCCGAAGATTTCAGTCTTTCCACTTACGAAAAAGTAGACCGCGACATTCAAATCAGCCGACCGGAACTGGATGCAGCCTCCAAAAAGAAATTCTACACCGGCATTCACTCGGCTATCGATGAAATCCTGCATTCCGAAGTTTGTGTGTTCGGAGATCCCGTTTCCTTGTATGTAAAAGACATCGCAAAGAATTTATTGAAGGACGACCGCGAAACATTCAGCCAATTGCGCTTTTACACCCTGAAATCCAATGAAACCAATGCGTTTTCTACCGACCAGGGAATTATTTTCGTGACCACCGGACTGATTTCACAAGTGAGTTCCGAAGCCCAGATTGCTTACGTACTTGCCCATGAGATTGCACACTACAAACGCAAACACGTATTGGAGCGTTTCAAGCAAAAAACGGTGTTGAGAAATGCCAATTACTACGAACTAAGTACTTACAGCAAAGAGCGCGAACTGGAAGCAGATGCAGATGCAATCGAACTTTACAAAAAAGCCGGGTATGACGAAGCATTGATCGAACCCACTTTCGATGTACTGATGTATTCCTACCTTCCTTTTGACGAATACAAAATCCCGGAAACCTTCTTTAATTCCCACGATTTTTATGTCCCGGAATTCAAATTCCCGAAAGAAACATTTGCTATTACTGCCGAAGAGAATTACAACGACAGCAAGAGTTCGCATCCGAACATTTCCAAGCGCAAAAAACAGGTGCTGGATGTGCTGGCAAAAGGAACCGGATGGAACGGAAGCCCGAACGTACTCGGCGCGGACCGTTTTAATGAGATCCGCACCATTGCCCGCTTCGAATCCGTAAGAAACAGCATTCTTTCGCTGGACCTGACGAACGCACTTTATTCCATCTACATCCTGGAAAAAGAGTTTCCGCAGTCGCAGTACCTGATTTCCATGAAAGCAAAAACGTGGCTGGCACTGGCGCAAACCAAATCTGCCGGTATGTCGAAACCTTATGAATCCCGTATCCATAAAGAAGGCGAAATAGCGGTACTTCACTCCATTCTAAAGAAAATGGACAAACTGGAGCTTTCAACGATTGCATTGCGACAGATTTACGACATCCGTGCGGCTAATCCTTCAAATACTGAAATCCAGGCTATCTACGACCGCATGGTGGAAACCGCTGCCAATACGAAACAATTCGCACTGGAATCATTCTCCAAATACGATTATCACCAGGCCGTTCAGCGAAATAAGAACTACAATGATTCGATTGCTAAAATCCCGGTTGACAGTTTGACAAAAGCCGAGCCGGTAAAAACAAACGAATCCAAATACGACAAGATCAAGAAAAAAAGATCTGCTGACGGCAACATCGAAGCACAGGTCTTTGATTCAACGGCATATTACCTCTATGGAATGAAAGACATCCTTTCTGACAGCAGTTTCGTAAAGGCATTCAAAGCGGCTCAGAACAATTCAGCGAGTACATCCAATAAGCAGGAAGCCAATTCGAAACTCATTCCTGCAATTCCTGATCTGAAGAGTAAAAGCATTGCATTGACGGAACCGAATGTGGAAATCCTGGAATCATCCAAAAAAACGGTGAACATGTCTGAATCTATCCGGGCAAATGCCACGGAACTGATCCTGGAGGAAGCTGCTGACAACGGGTATAACTTCAGTACGGACAATGCTCCGAACGAACTCACCATTGAAGGAATCCATGCATTTACCTTCCTGAAATCGGCATTGCGACAAACAGACGGCTATTCGAAAGTGAACTTTTTCCCGGTTGACTATACCGAATTGCAGAACATGACGAAGAAATACAGCTCCGACGTGATCCTGATTCCGCTATTTGCCTATATGGACGCCAAGAAAAGTGCTCCGATGACCGTAGCAAGACCAGTTATTGCAACGTGGTATGTTCCGCCGATGGCACTAATTCTTTTAACGGGTAAATTACTGGATTCTCAAAAAACAAAGATTCAATTTGTAGGGGTTGATTTGAAAAACGGCCATGCGGCTGTATCCAATGAATACCTGATCAGCGGAAGACCTTCCAAAGTAATGCTGGGATCCAAAATCTACGAAATTTTCAAATCAACTAACTAAAATCACATGTTACGAATAGTATCTCTAATCCTTGCAGTTTCTTTTATAAGCTCCGTTTCTCTTGCCCAGACAAACAAAACGGATGCAGCGAAGAAGAAAAACGAGCTCACCGGATTCTACGGAAAGCGCTTCACACTCCAATTGGGAGCAGGAGGACATCACAATACGCTTTTGAAACTGACCAGCTACAACGAATCCAAACTCCGCACGTATGCTTATTACAGCAGTTACCGGAACCAGATCAAAAGTGACCAGTTCAATTACAGCCTTTACGCAAACCTGGGGTTCCTGTTAAAAGAACGCCTGGCATTATCGGTTGATTTCAATTACTATGCTGGAAATATTTTCCTGCAAAACATGGGAACCAAAAACCTGTATGACGAATGGGGATATTACTATGGCACCACCGGGGGATACGATGCGCGCGTAAAATACAATACGATCCGGATCATGCCACGCATTGAAATTGCATCAAGAGGTTCAAACATGCCGACCGGTTTGGTGAATGTACTTGGACTTGGTGTGGAGCTTTCCAAATTAAAGTCCGGAAACTACAAAACCATTACCGCTTCAGATGCTATCGAGTACAATTACTACCCTACTGATTCCATTATGATCAGCAACCAGGACATTCGTTTTAAAGATGAATCTGTTGTGAACCTGACCGTGATGTATGGTTTGGAATACCGTTTGGCCATTTCGAAAAGTATTGCCTGGAATTTCGGCGGATATGTGCATGTGAACTTCCCTATCCAGGCAGCAATTGACGATTTTTTCGGTACGGTAAGTTACTATCCGTATAACGGAACGGACTACACGGAAGAATACAAAAATCAATTGTCGCGGTACCGTTTCCAGAATTTATTCAGTTTGAGAACCGGATTGGTGATTATGCTCTAAGATTTGTAAGGTTCAAGAGTTCAAAAAATAGTTCAATGAAGTTCCAAAGGTTAAGCAGTTCGATTTGAACATTTGAAAAAGAATATAAAATTTGTTCCTGTAGAATTTTCCAACCTTTTTGTTAAATAAGTATTCTTTCAAAAAACAAATGTTACCATTCAAATAAAAAGTTGAACCGGGAACCTTGTAAAATTGTAATTTTAGAAAAAAAATAAACTATGAAATTAAATTTACTCTTAGCTACTAGCTTAATTACGGGAGCTGCTTTCGGTCAGTTTACCCAATCAAACGAACCGGTAATGGGATCATCCGTTACGATGTATGTTTTGGATTCCAATGCAGTTGATTATGCAGCTGTTACAGGAACAGGAGTTACCTGGGATTACAGTACAACTCCGGGTATTGCCGGTGAAACGAAAGTTGTTTCTGTAGCTCTTCCTTCTGCAACTACAAACGGAAGCGATTACCCTTCTTCTACGTGGGCAATTGATATCGCAGGTTTCATGACTTCTTACTATACATCCAGCGCCAGCTCACGTATTTCTCAGGGATACGCTTTTGACGGTGGAAGTGGTGCAGGTACTGTTCGCGTTGTTTTCAGCGGTGGGGCAAACGATGCTTTGATCATGAACTACCCTTACGCAATCACGAATAACCTGACAGATGCATTTTCCGGAAACGCTAATACAGATAATTTCGGATCATTGGCAACATCCGGGAACATCGATACAAAATTTGATGGCCAGGGAACATTGAAATTGAATGCAGCGACTACTTTATCGAATGTATCCCGTTTTAAATTGCACGATCAGGCAACTGCTGTTATTCCGATCCCAGGATTTGGAAATGTAGTTATGGAAAGAACACAATACGAATATTACACGATGACAAGTCCTTACCTTCCGGTTTTGGTTCACTCCACATTGGTAATCACATTGGCAGGTACACCAACTACACAGCACATCGTTATGAGCAGCATGGCTCCGGACGAATATTTGAATGTAGCTGAAAACAACAAAATTGCATTTGAAGTATACCCGAACCCTGCAAACGAGTCAGTGGTTATTTCCGGATTGACAGGAAACGAAACAATTGCTATAGTTGACATGGCAGGAAGAACCGTTTTGACTACTCAAAACAACGGAACTTCCCAAACGTTGAACGTATCTGATTTCCAGGCTGGAATTTACAACGTAGTTGTATCCGCTAACGGAATTAAGTCTACAAAAAAACTGACTATCAACTAAGAAATAGTCTCAGGATACTTGAAAGCCCCGACGATAAATGTCGGGGCTTTTTTAGTTAATTACACTCTGACAGGACCGCCGGCACTGCTTCGCAAATTTGCCAATTTGCCTGTTTGCCATTTGGCAAACCATGATTCCCGTACGAAAACCAATAGTGAATAGAAATTCTCCTGCTCCCTGATCTGGGTTTTCTTTTTACAGGCAACACGTTTCCTTTTTTCCGTTTTATTCCATAAATTAGCTCACCAATAGCTTGAGTGGCAAGTGCTATTACTACAAATGACGTATTTCAGGTTTGAAATTTATTTTCATCCTTTGTACCGGCTAGAAAACTACGAATGAAGCAACTATTACTTCTTGTTACTGCTTTCCTTTTATTCCATGCGGCAACGTATGCGCAATGTACTGCAAATGCAGGCCCCGATTCGACGGTTTGCACGGGTGCTTCTATCCAGCTGGGAGGAACACCGGCAGGAACCGGACCAGGCACACTTTCTTATTCATGGTCACCGGCTGCAGGCCTTTCCTGCACCAATTGTCCGAACCCAGTACTTACAGCAAGCACCAGCCAAACCTATACGCTTACGGTCAGTTCATCGCTGGGCTGCACTACCACCGACCAGGTAACTGTTTCCATAGCACCTCCCCCAACAGCTGGATTCACTATTACAGGCAATAACAGCTGTGCCAGTGTTCCGATCCAATTCACCAATGCCTCATCCGGAAGCGGACTGACCTATTCCTGGAATTTCGGAGAACCGGGATCGGGAGCTCAAAACACCAGTAACCTTGTCAATCCGGTTCATCAATACAACGCTGTCGGTACCGGAACCCAAAGCTATACCGTCACACTGGTTGTTACCAATTCGAACGGGTGCACGGCAAGCGTGACACATACCGTAACGGTAAGCGCACTTCCGAACCCAGCCTTGATTGACCCGATAGCAGGAATGCGCAATTGCGACGGATCCAATTTTCCACTGACCGTTTTCGATGCTTCTTCCACCACAGCAGTTTCCAATTACACCATCCAGTGGGGCGACGGATCTCCCAACTTCAGTTCGGGTACTTTCCCCGGAGCGGGCGTTTCCCACACCTACACTACCGCAGAAATTTTCTCGCTGGTTTACACCATTACCGGAACCAACGGCTGTGTGCAATCCACCTCTTACAACATTGCAAACATCACCAACCCGGCAATCGGAGCGGCGAACCCGGGTGCAACAACCGGCTGCGGACCGATTACGCTTTGTTTCCCGCTGAGTAATTATTCATCCAATCACAGCACCACCTATTACGTAGTAGATTATGGCGACGGTTCGCCCAGAGATACGCTTTCGCATCCGCCTCCTGCTACCATTTGTCATACCTACACAACTTCTTCCTGCGGACGCCCGGGGAATCAATTTGTATTCCGTATGAAGGCAATCAATTTGTGCGACAGCAGTGAGGCCTCCATCTCGCCTATTCGCGTTTATACCGGTCCGGTAGCAAACTTCACTGTTGCGGCTCCCAACAATTGTGTGGGATCTCCTGTGCAGTTCCTGAACAGTACACAAACCGGGTTCAACAGTGCCTGCAGTTCCAGCACCCTATTCCAGTGGGATTTCGGTGACGGACAAACGCTGACTACTGCAACAGCTACCAATCCTACGCATGTTTATACCGCGCCGGGAACATATACCGTTACACTGAGTGCAACCAATAACTGTTCTTCCAACATTATTACCCGAACGGTTTGTATAGAGAACCCGCCGGTGCCGTCATTTACGGTTACACCTACTTCAGCGTGTATTCCGTTTACAGCGCAGGTAACCGATGCATCGAACCTGGCAAATACCTGTAATGTGACCCGCAACTGGATGGTGCTTTTCAACGGTAGCCCCTGCTTGCCTTCTTCGGGAGCTTTTGCCTTTACGGGAGGAACCAACGCTTCATCCGTCAACCCGCAAATCCAGTTTACGCAGCCCGGAAATTATACCATTCGCTTAACCTTAACGAATTCATGCGGTTCATTCATTTCCACCCAGGCAATTGTAGCGCAGAAACCGCCACAAGTCAGCATCAATGCCGTTCCAAGCGTCTGTGCAGGACTGAGCGTGAATCCGACCGCAGTTGTAAACGACTGCCTGGAACCTTCCGATACGTATAGCTGGACATTTACAGGAGGTACACCGGCCAGTTCAGGCACACTTGTTCCTGGAAGCGTTTCTTATCCCGCAGCCGGAACATTCCCTATTTCCCTGTCGGTAACCAATGCCTGCGGTACAACCACCGCAAACACTTCCGTAATCATCAAACCCATTCCTCCGGCATTGAATCCGCAGGTAAACACACCGCTTTGCGTGGGCGGAACAGCCAATTTCACCTCCAGTACTTCCGCTTCAACAACTTATTCGTGGTCAGGTCCCAATTCTTTTAACAGTACGCAGCAAAACTTCAACTTAACGAATGTTACCTTAGCCCAGGGCGGAACTTACACCGTAACCGGCACCATGAACGGCTGTAGCGGGCCAAGTGCTTCGGTTACTTTAGCGGTGAACCCGATTCCTGTCATTACGGTAACACCTCCGAATGCAACGATCTGTAACGGCCAATCAGTGTCTTTAACAGCTTCCGGCGCTACTAATTATACCTGGAGCCCTGCAACCGGCTTGTCAACGACCAATACCGCAACGGTTACTGCAAATCCAACAACAACTCAAACGTATACCATTACCGGATCGGACGGAACCTGTTCCGGCTCCACTACAGCCACGATTACAGTAAATCCTTTACCGGTTGTGAATGCCGGGCCGAACGTAACGCTTTGCAACCAGCCCATTCCATATACATTCACTCCAACTCCGGCAGGAGGAACCTGGACCGGACCGAATGTAACTTCCGGCGGAGTTTTCACCCCAGGCGGTACCGGAAGCTTCAACCTGGTTTATTCCTTTACAAACGGCAACGGATGTACCAATACCGACACCGTGGTTGTAACCGTCGTTAACCCGACGCCAGCCTTCGCCGGACCGGATTCTTCGAGGTGTTTCGGTGCAGGAGCTATTACCTTAAGCGGAACTCCTTCCGGCGGAACATGGAGCGGAACCAGCATTACCGCTGCCGGGGTCTTCACTCCTAACGTAGTCGGAACGCATACACTCGTTTACACTTTCGGAACAGGAACCTGCTTATCGCGAGATACCATGCTCATGACGGTAAATCCATTGCCGGTCGTAGACGCAGGCCCGAACTTCGCGGTTTGTATCGATGCAGGCATCCAAATACTGAACGGAACTCCAGCAGGAGGAACCTGGACAGGAACAGGGATTACCAATCCAACAGGAGAATTTACACCTGCTGTTGCCGGAACTGGAGCCAAAACAGTGATTTATTCATTCACCAATGGAAACGGATGTACCGCCACAGATAACCTGGTCATTACCGTAAACCCGCTACCGGTTGTCAATGCCGGACCGGACACTACCGCCTGTGACCAACCGAATCCTTTTCAATTAAGCTATTCACCGGCCGGAGGAACCTGGACAGGTCCCAACGTTAGTTCCGGCGGGCTTTTCACTCCAAACGGAACGGGAACTTTTACACTCACATATACCTTCACTAATGCAAACGGATGTACTAATTCTGATACGCGGGTTGTAACCATCATCAGCCCCACACAACCGGACGCAGGACCAGATTTTGCCGTTTGTATTGACGCTCCGAATGTGACCTTATCTCCCACACCGGCCGGAGGAGCCTGGAGCGGTTCATTTACTACTCCTGCGGGAATATTTAATCCTACCATTGCCGGAAGCTTCAACCTGGTTTACACCTTAGGTTCCGGAGCGTGTTTGCTACGGGATACGCTTGTAGCAATAGTGAATCCCTTACCCCTTGTCAATGCCGGTACTGATTACTCCATTTGTATCGATGCGGGAATTCAAACACTCAACGGCACTCCAGCCGGAGGAACCTGGTCGGGAACAGGAATTACCAACCCTGCGGGAACATTTACGCCCACTGTTGCAGGACCAGGGAATAAAACACTGACTTACTCTTTTACAGATGCGAACGGTTGTACGAATACAGACAACGTGCTCATTACCGTAAATCCGCTTCCGTTTGTGAATGCAGGAAACGATACGACATTGTGCAACCAGCCTTTCCCGATTCAATTTACTGCAACTCCTGCCGGGGGAAACTGGACAGGAACAGGAATTACCTCTTCGGGGCAGTTTACTCCAAGTTCAGTCGGCTCATTTAACCTCACTTATACATTTACGAATGGATCCGGCTGTACGAATTCAGATACGCGGGTTGTGACCGTTGTGAACCCGACACAGGCAAACGCCGGACCAGACCTGGAAGCTTGTATCGACGCACCGAATATTCAACTGAGCGGAACACCTGCTACAGGAACATGGACAGGAAGCTTCGTTACTTCCGGCGGGTTGTTTAATCCAACCAATGCAGGAACTTTCCCTTTGGTAATTTCCAACGGAGCCGGAAACTGTCTGACACGTGATACGATGCTCTTCACCGTGCATCCGCTGCCGGTTGTGAACGTTGGTGCAGACGAAGAATTCTGCCCGAGCGACAATGCGGTTAATTTCTCCGGAAATCCTGCAAACGGTGTCTGGAGCGGAAACGGAATTACGGATGCTACGCTGGGAACATTTGATCCGGGAATAGCTCCTGTGGGAACAAATACCATCGTTTACACTTTTACAAATCCGACCACGGGCTGCATTAACCGCGATACACTGCTGGCAATTGTTCACCCCATGCCGGTTGCAAACTTTACATTCAACCCCATTACCTGTATCGGAACGAATGAACTCTTTACGAATACCAGCACTTTAGCCAATCAAAACAACTGGAGTTTCGGCGACGGAAATACTTCTTCGCTGGTGAGCCCCATTCACGGATATGCTTCGGCAGGGTTTTTCGATACTAAGTTAGTTGTAACGACTACTTTCGGATGTTTGGATTCGATCACGCACCAAATCGAAGTACGCATTCCGCCGGTTGCGGATTTCAGTTTAACCCCGGACTCTTCCTGCGGACCTATGCTCGTCAATTTCACCGATCTGTCATTGGGACAAAGCCTGGCCTACAACTGGGATTACGGCAACGGGCAATCCAGTACCAACCCAACACCGGTTTCACAAACCTACCCGGCAAGTACTACCAGCGACACGAGTTACACCATTACGCTCAGTCTGACCAATTTCTGCGGCAGCAGCAGTCATTCAGAGCAAATTACCGTGATGCCTTCTCCAACAGCAGTTTTCGGTACGCTGACCGACATTGGCTGTACACCGCTCGTCCTGGATATGGTAAACAACAGTTTCGGGCTTCCGGATACGTATGACTGGAATTTCGGGGACGGTACGACTTCCAATACTTCTGCTTCGACCCTTCAGCACACGTTTTACACCGGAACGGAAGACACCACTTACACCATTCAATTGATTGTGAGCAATGAATGCGGTTCGGACACGATCCAACACCAGATCACTGTCCTTCCACCACAAGTCAATGCGTTTTTCAATATCGATGCACCTTCGGGCTGTGTTCCGCATACAATTAATCTGACACAATTCTCACAGGGGGCCAGTTTCTCTTCCTGGGATTTCGGAGACGGCAATTTATCGACGACCTACAATCCCACACATACATTTACTTCACCGGGAACATACGTGGTTTCGCTTTTTGCAGCAGGATGTGGATTCGACACCGCTACAACTATCGTAACAGTTCATCCTTTGCCGCAAATCGATTTTACATCCCTGGATTCTGTTTGTTTGAACCAGGGAATGACTTTTACGAACCTGAGTACGGGAGTTGCTTCCATGAACTGGGATTTCGGGGATGGAACGAGTTCTTCGCTGACCAATCCTGTGCACGCTTATTCGAGTCCGGGATTCTACACCGTCACCCTATCCGGAATCAGTCAAAGTTATGGCTGCACCACTCAGAAAACGAAAATAATCAAGGTAAATCCGGGTCCGACCTCCCAATTCTCACTTGGCCCGAATGCGGGTTGCATGGAACTGACTGTCCAGATGACCAATAACAGTGCGGGAATTGTGAGCCAGGTTTGGAACTTCGGCGACGGAAACTCATCTATCCTGAACAATCCAAGTCATACTTTTACGAGTGCAGGCTCCTATGCCGTTCAATTGATCGTGCTGGATAACATCGGATGTCCGGATACGGCCACGCAGGTTGTTACCGTTTACCCGCTTCCGGTGGTTGATTTCACCTTCACTCCTGTTGATCCGTGTGTGCAGCCAACCTTGGTCAATTTCACCGATCAAAGCACCGATGTTGTGGGGTATGCCTGGAATTTCGGGAATGGTTTGACTTCCACTCTAACGAACCCAGGTACTACCTATCAGCAAGTCGGAGATTACACTGTTACCTTGGTTGGGACAACTATTCACGGCTGTATCGACAGCATCCAAAAAACGGTATCGTCTTATCAAATGCCGGTTGCTTCGTTTACTTTACCAACGGATTCGTTGTGCGTGGGAGAAGCCATTTTATTGCAAGCCAATACGCAATTCGCGAATTCTGTTTCGTGGTTATTGGGGAACGGAACAGTTTTAACCCAAAACCCGGTTTCTACCTCTTTTTCAGCCAGCGGAACGTATCCGGTTACACTTGTCGCTTATGGAAACGGAGGCTGTAACGACACAGTTTCCGCAAGTACGTCGATTACGGTATTGCCGCAGCCGACTGCCGATTTCAGTTATACCAACGTGGAAGGTCCCGAACCTTTGAGCGGTATTGTTGATTTTACGAACCTGAGCAGCTTGGCGGATTATTACTCCTGGGAATTCGGGAACGGAACGACCTCTTCCGAAGAAAACCCGGTTATTCGCTACGAAACAGACGGGGAATTTACGGTAACCCTGATTGCATCAACGATCTATGGTTGCGCGGATACGGTTGTGAAACCGATTACGGTGGATTTCTTCTACGGATTGTTTATTCCGAATGCCATGAGCCCGGGGCACACGGATTTCGAGGTGGCGAATTTTGTTCCGAAAGGAGTCAACATGAAGGAATTCGAATTGCTGATCTACGATGATTGGGGGAACCTCATCTGGTCGACCACTGCTTTGGATGAAAACGGAAGGCCGACCGAACACTGGGACGGAACTTACCACGGGGAACCTGTGCAGCAGGATGCTTATGTCTGGAAAGCAAGTGCCACATTCAAAAATTCGAATGTCTGGGAAGGAAAAGAATATCCGAAAGGCAGGATCAAGCGATCGGGAACTGTAACTGTAATACGCTAAGTGATGAGGGGATTGATTTTATGTATCGTATTGGTTCTTGCTGCAGGTAGTGCTTACGCGCAGGACCCTAATTTTTCGCAGTTCTACAACAACCCGATCTATTACAATCCTTCCATGACGGCGGTAAACAACGGAATTGCCGTGAGGCTGAATGCACGTTCTTTGTGGGGCCCTATTCCCGGAAGGTTCAATACTTTTTCGTTCTCTGCGGAAGCGCAAACAATGTACAAAATGGGACTTGGGATCATGGCTTATTCGGATGTTGGTGGTGAAGCATTGCTGCGAACTGCCGGTGGCTACGTCAATTACTCCTATCGCCCTGTTGACACGAAGAATTTCATTTTACAGGCCGGTGTAAGCGGCGGGTTTATTACCAAGAATATCGATTGGTCGAAACTGACTTTTTCCGACCAGCTGGACGAAACGATGGGTAAGATCAAGGAAAGCAATTTCAACCGCCCGAATTACAACCATGTTTCGTATGCTGATTTCAGTGCGGGCCTGGTTGCGCGTTTTAACGGTTCTTCGCGCAAACAGCGCAATTCGTTCAAACGCTTCAATGCAACGCTTGGCGGGGCAATCCATCATTTATCGCAACCTAAAGATGCCTTCCTGGCGGATACGGATAAATTGCCTTTTAAACTGGTTTTCCATGCTTCTTCGAACCTGCTCTTTAATGAGTTTGTGGTTTCACCGGGAATTGTTTACGAGATGCAGAATGAGTTCCGTACGTTCAGTGTGGGAAGTAATTTCATCAGTCAGCCGTTTATTATAGGGATCTGGATGCGCAACCGGACTGCGGCAATGAGTTTCAAGCAATACGATTCGTTTATTTTTACGCTGGGACTGAACCTGCGAACGAAATACGAAACGCTGTGGCGTGTGACTTACAATTTCGACATGACGATTTCCCGTCTGAAAACAAGCAGTTACGGAAGTCACGAGATTTCCCTGTTTTTTGAAATGCCGAATAAGGTATTGTTCTCGAAGAATGTGAACAGTAAGAGTATGCGCAGAAGGTACCAGTGCCCGAAGGAGTTTAGCGGATTCTAATTACAATTATCAATATGTAAATTATCAATTATCAACATTAGAACTCTTGATAATTCCTTCATTCATCATTGATAATTCCTCTAAACCCATTTCTTTTGCATGGCCAGGCGAACGGCTTCTACTTTGGAGTTTACGTGAAGTTTTTCGTAGATATTGGTCATGTGTTTGCGCACGGTGTGCGGACTGATGAAGAGTTCGTCTGCGATGACTGTATAACTTTTTCCCAATGCCAGGCAGTTCAGGATATCCATTTCGCGGGAACTTAAAGGTGTTGTTTCCGGATCGGAAGTTGCTGCCGGCTGATTTTGAATGAAGTTGTATGCTTTTTTGGCTATTGCGGGTGCCAGTGGCGCTGCGCCGAATTCGAGTACGTTATCGATGGCGCGATGCAGGTTTGCAATGGATTCATCTTTCAGCAGGTAACCGCTTGCCCCTGCCTGTATGGCCGAGAAAATGCGTTCTTCATCGTCAAAAACGGTGATCATGATAAAATGGATCTGCGGAAAGAGTGCTTTGGCCTGTTTCACGGCTTCAATTCCATCCAGCAAGGGCATATCGATGTCCATGAAAACGATCTCCGGAAGTGGTTTCAGGGTTGGCAGGATGTGCAGGAACGCCTGGCCGTTAAACGCGGTCATGGTAATTTTCACTCCCGGCTTAGCTTCCAGCTTTTCAGTCAGGATTTGTACGTTGTACACTTTATCGTCTACTATTCCAATTGGACAGGTTCCCATAGTGACAAATGTGATGATTTATTCAGCAATTTCCAATTACGCAATTGTGCTATTTTTCTTCCAGCGAAGTGTTAATACCATTCCGCTGTGGGTTTCACTTTTTCGGATGGAATAAACTGCCCCGATCTTTTCGGCCCGTTGTTCGATGCTTTTTAATCCGTAATGGAATTCCGGTTTGATGGCCGGATCGAAGCCGATCCCGAAATCTTCCACGGATAGCACAAAATATTCTCCTTCTTCCTTCAGGTTGATTTCCACTTTTCGGGTGTTGGCATGTTTGTATATATTACTGATCCCTTCCTGGAAAATGCGCATCACGTGGAGGGAAACTCCCGGGTCCAATCCGATAGCTCCCGAATCCGAATCGGGTAACTGAGCGGTAAATTTCACCTGGATGGAATTGTCTTCCAACCACTTTTTGGCCACGTTTTTCATGCGGTCGACCAATACTTTGGAGGACATACTTTCCGAATGCAGCGCCCACACGGTATCGCGCAAAGAGCTCATCGCTTCCTGGCTCATCAGGAAGGTCTTATTGATGCGTTCGTTTGCTTTGTCGCCGAAAGAAAGCAATTCAAGATTATTGACTACAAAGCTCAACTGCGAACCGACCAGATCGTGCAGATCGTAAGAAATGCGCTTGCGTTCTTCATTCGTGGCCTGGAATACCAGCTGCTGGGATACCAATTCTTTTTGCAGGTTGCGTTTCCGGAAGTAAAAGATGATACTCAGGATTGCCAGGAACAATACGGAAACGAGGGCTATCCAGAATATATTTTCCGAACGGCGGGCTATCTGCTGTTCTTTCAGTTCGATGTCTTTTTTCTTCCGGTACAATTCCGTTTGCTGCTTTTCGGACTTGATCTCGTAGAGCGCATTGGTTTTTGAAATAGTCTTATCCTGGAGTTCTTTGGTGTATCTGGAATTGTACTTCATGAACATAGCCCAGTATTTTCCCGCTGCTTTGCTATCTCCTTTCCGGAGCGCTACAAATCCCAGGGCCTCACTTATTTTATAAAGCTGTTCAGGTGCATTTAGTTTTTCGGCTATCGGAAGTGCTTCCTGAAGCAATTTTTCCTGTTCTGCAAAACGCTTTTGTTTCCGGTAACAATTCGACCAATTGATGAGCGTACTCACGTAGGAATATTCATTTCCCAATTCTTTGGCAATGGCTGCACTTTCCCTGAAAGCACTTTCGGCCTTATCGTATTCTTTCTTATCCCCGAGGGCTGTTGCCAGGTTACTCAGGGAAATGGATAAACCGTATTTGTTCTTTGTTTTCCGATAGCCCTTGATCGCCAATTCGGAATAGTAGATACAGGAATCGTAACTTCCCATGTAGGTCCAGATATTTCCCATGTTTGAGTACACATCCAGGACCTGGTCGGCATTCTTCTCTTTCCGGTAGTTCGAAACACTTCTGCGGTACCAGTAAAGCGCCATTTTCTCCTGATCCAGTTCTTCATAGATCAATCCCAGGTTATTCATTACGGTAGCCACATTCAGGTTGTCTTCCATTTTCTCAAAAGCCAGTTTGGCCTCGTGGAATGAGTGGATGGCACGCTTCAGATCGTTCAGGCGCCAATAGATCAATCCCAGGTTGTTTTCGCAGGAAGCAATGCCTTTCAGGTAGTTGTTTTTTTGAGCAACCGTTCGCGCTTTCTGATAATAACTGATCGCCTGGTCGGGTTTGGAAAGCACGTCGTAACAAATTCCCATGCGGATCAATGCACGGACTTCTCCCGGATAAAACGCGCATTCCTGTGACTGAACAATGACTTTTTCACATGCTTTCAGGGCTTCTTTCGGTTTTTCGTAGCACAATTCCAGGATCCGATCGTTTTCCAGGTTGATCTTATTGGTATCACACTGCGAAAATCCATTCAAAGAAAGGAGGTTCAGAAGGAAAGCAAGTAGTAGTGTTTGTTTCATCATCTCTTCCGGATTACTTGTTAAGTTCGAGTTTTTTCAGGCGTTTCCTGCGCTTCAGGTACAACAGGCCGAAGAACCCGACTAAAATCCCGGCAATGAACCAAACCAGCGTGTCTTCCCACCAGGAAGCTTTGACCTTGAACAAGGTATTTTCCGGCTTGGAATATTGTCCCGTTCCCGGATCGAATAAACGCAGTTCCAATGAATAAGAACCGGCGCTCAGGTGTTCGAATGTGAGTTTTGTGAGACCCAGTGAAGTAGCGGACCAATGAATCTGGTCTTCGTCCCCGTTGCGGATCAACCGGTATTGCAGCTGGTATGGGTGGTTTCCCATCAGTTCCACCAACTCATACGGAATAGTGACTTCGGTATTTGCCGCTTCAAAGTTGCCGGTATTTTTTTGCTGATGATCACCGACCGGTTTCCCCAGGATGAATGAAGGAAATTCTGTTTTTACCTTTTCCCATTTAAATTCGAACAAACCGAATTGGGTGGCTACATACACTTTATTGTCCAATACCACAAAATCCCTCAGGAATAAATCGTTCATACGGGAAAGTTCTTCCAAACGCTCGAGATTTCCTGTCAGATCCTTTGTGCGGTAAAGTGTTTTATCGGAAAGAATGTAAAACAAGTCGTTGTAAATCTTCAGTTTCGACACCAGCAGGTTGCTGCCGTTTTCCCGGAAATTCACTTCGTGCGTTACTTTCCCGTTCTTAATGGTAAAGATCTTATTGGCGGAACTCAGCACATACCAGCACTTTTTGAAGTACAGGATGTCGGAAGGATCGATCGTTTCATTGAAATAGCGGATTGACCGGTATTCAAGGGTATTCAGGTCGAGTGTAAACAATCCGTCGAGGTTGGAGAACAGCACTTCATTCGTATCTGATTGCTGGAAGATTTTTACCGGGCTTTCCAAAATGACTTTCCGGGGTTTACCTTTCGCCAGTTTATCGCGCAGTTCTTTGGTGGATTTGGCTTCCATGCTGAATAATCCTTTGGAAGAAACAAGCAGGAAGTTCCCGTTTTGCAAGGGCAGGATCTCTTTTACGATTTCGTCTGCCAGCATCAGCGATAGTTGGATACCGGCCGGTTTTGCCCCGTTTTTTTGAAGTGCTGCACGCGCTTTTCTGCCAAATTTATTGAGCAGCATGGTTTCTCCCGAACTCATCCGTGCAATGATCTCATCGTTGTACAGGTCGAGAGCACTGAATTCGGTGGAGTTTAGCAATTTGTAAGATCCGGCTGGTATGCAGTACAATCCTTTCGATTTTGTTCCCAGCCAGATATTGCTGTTCTTATCTTTGAAAACGGCAGTAACGTGCAATCCCACTATAACAGACTTTACGCGCATATCGCCGGCTTTGAGAACAATCATACCGGTTTCCGAAAGCAGGTATACTTTTTCATCGATGGTTACTATTTTCCGGATGGAATGATTGAATGCACCGATCAGTTTGTTCCGGTTTTTGAAACGCTTATTGGTATACTGCAGCGAGATGTTCGAATTGGGTTTCGCGGGAAAAATAATCAGGTTATTCTTCTCCCCGACCATCCATCTTCCGGTCATTCCGGGCAATGTCCGTGCTACCTGGTCGTTCACATCGATCAATTCATTGCTGGAAAGCAGGGCAAAACGTCCTTTGTCGTTTTCTACATAATCGATCAGTTCCGATTTTCCCTTTTCGTAAAACGGAATCTCTGTTTTTGACATGAATTTAAACGCACTCGATTGAAACGTATAAACTGCATCGGGGCAAAGGACCCGGAGATTTCCGTCTGCTGTTTTGTCGAGTTTCAGGATCTGGTTTTTTATTTGCGGCAAGGGAACCAAAACAGCCTGATCGTCTTTGACCTCGAATAACTGGCCTGTTTTGGTCAAACCGATGAATTTCTTTTTCAGCTTCAGCAACTGAACAATGTCTTGCGAATACAACCGGGAGGAAGCGATCTGCTTCGTCTGGAAACCGTTGAAACTGAACAGGCCTTTATCGGTCCCGATGACCAATCGCCCGAATGCATCTTGTTCGATGGCCGTAATGTGGTGATCCGCCAAAGAGGCTTCAACCGGGTAATAGTAGGATTTGGTTTGTGCGAAAATGAGTGAAGTGAAGAGCAGAAAGACCGGAACTAATTTCATATAACTAAGTTAGTTTTTATCGTTAAATTTTTCTCTTTGTATGACTGCATTACCGCTTGTCATTTTTTCTTCCGCTGCGCGGATTCTTCCTTTTCAAACCATTGCCACAGGTTATCTTTCGGCACCGGTGCTGTTATTTTTACTGTTTCTTTTGTTGTGGGATGTTCGAATTCCAACTCCCTGGAATGCAAATATATAGAACCATCCGGATTTGAGCGCTTTGCCCCGTACTTCAGATCGCCCTTAATGATACACCCGATTGCAGCAAGCTGGGCACGGATCTGGTGATGCCTGCCTGTTTCCAATTCTACTTCCAATAAGGTATAATTATCGGAACTGAGCAGAAGCCGGTATTTCAATCGGGCTTCTTTGGAATCTTTACGGGCTTCGGTATAGGTGTAAGTTTTATTTTGCTTTTCGTTACGAACCAGGTGATGCACCAAATGGCCGGATTTCTCCTTCGGTGCTTTTTCCACCACCGCCCAATAGACTTTCCGCGGATGTTTCTCTGCAAAAAGTTTATTCATGCGGGTCAAGGCTTTGCTGGTACGTGCAAATGCAATAGCTCCTGAAACAGGCCGGTCCAGGCGATGGATCAGGCCACAAAAAACGTTTCCCGGCTTTTCGAATTTATGACGGATGTATTCGCGTACTTTTTCCACCAGCGGAAAGTCGCCCGAAATATCTCCCTGTACATTTTCACCTGCATGTTTGTTAACCACTATCAAGTGATTATCCTCATACAGCACATCTTCCGGGCGGATTTGCTCCATCTATTAATATTGTTCGTTTTGGTTCGGGAAATCGCCGCTGCGTACGTCGTCGATGTAGCTCTTAACGGCGTCTGTCATAATCTCGTACAGGTTTGCGTATTTACGCAGGAAACGCGGAGAAAACTCATTGTTGATCCCGAGCATGTCGTGAACCACCAGTACTTGTCCGTCAACGCCATTCCCTGCCCCGATACCGATAATCGGCACGGAAACCGATTTGGCCACTTTTTCTGCCAAAGCAGCAGGAATTTTTTCCAGAACAATGGCGAAACAACCGGCTTCTTCCAATGCTTTTGCGTCTTCGATCAACCGTTGTGCTTCAGCTTCTTCTTTAGCGCGAACAACGTAGGTGCCGAATTTATAAATGGACTGCGGAGTTAATCCCAGGTGGCCCATTACCGGAATTCCCGCTGTGAGAATGCGTTTAATGGATTCGATGATCTCAATTCCTCCCTCCAGTTTCACGGCATGTCCGCCGGATTCTTTCATAATACGGATCGCATTCGACAAGGCTTCCTTGGAATTTCCCTGGTAAGAACCGAAAGGCATATCGACAACCACCAAAGCTCTTTCCACTGCTCGAACAACGGATCCCGCGTGATAGATCATCTGGTCCAGAGTAATGGGAAGCGTTGTTTCATGTCCGGCCATGACATTGGAGGCGGAATCTCCTACAAGAATAACATCAATTCCGGCGGAATCAATGATCCGGGCCATGGAAAAATCGTAACCGGTCAACATCGAAATCTTTGTTCCGGAATTCTTCATTTCTTGTAAAACATTCGTAGTGATACGTTTTACATTTTTATGCACTGACATGAGCGATCTATTTATCTAACAAAGTTAGTTAATTCCGAATTACGAATGCCTAATTACGAATGTTTAGATTATTGGTTAGTAGCGGTGTTCCTTACATGCAGGATTCGCCCTCACCGGACCTATGCCAATTTGCCAGTTTGCCAAATGGCAAACCGGGAAACGCTGTTTTCGTGTCAACCGATTGGAAACCGTTGATATTACTGACCAAATAGACACATGTCTATCCGTATTTTATCACTTGAGGAAACATTCGTAATTCGGGCATTCGCAATTATTCAAACCACACATCGTGGATGATCTGCTTGCCCGCAGTTTGGTTCACGCGCTCGATGATGATTTGTTTTCCATGCAGCAACTCATCCCGCATCACAGAAGAATTCAGTGCAACGATCAAAACTCCGTGACGGATCTGCAGGTTGGTTGTTCGCACTGCTACTGCTTTTCCCATCATTTCTTCCCACTTATTCAGCACATCGATCTCGGTGAGTTTTCCCTGCAACTGGTAAGCGCTCATGAGTTTATCCACCAACTCCTTCATGGGTTGTGCATTCCCGGATCTTTTACGTTCGTCCCACTCGCTCATACCCATTCGGAATTAAAAATGATCATATTCGGTTTTACCTGTATGGTATCAAAGATTGATGAAACACGGTTTTCGTCGGTATCTGTGACCAGAACCTGGCCGAAAGTATTTTTGGAAACCAATTCCATCAATTGCGCTACGCGCAGGTTGTCGAGTTTATCGAAAATATCGTCGAGTAAGAGGATAGGCGTTTGCTTCAGGCGTTCTTTCAACCAGTCGAACTGAGCCAGACGCAGAGCGATCAGGAAGCTTTTTTGCTGTCCCTGGGAACCGAAACGCTTGATTGGCAATCCTTCCAGCAGAAAAGTAATATCGTCTTTGTGAACTCCAACTGATGTATAATGCACGCGCATGTCTTTCGGGTAGGCTTGTTGCAGCAATAACCTGAAATCCGTTTCGGTCAGTTTGGATTCGTAGTTCAGTGAAACGGATTCCTGTTCCTGCGAAATCCATTTGTAATAATGCTGGAACAAGGGAATAAACGCTTCTATAAAAGCCACCCGTTTATTGTGGATAGCCGTTCCGTAACGGATGAGTTGTTCATCCCAGATCTCGATGGATTCCCGTTCAAAGAACCCGTTTTCAAATTGGAGTTTCAACAAGGCATTTCGCTGATCCAGCACCTTGTTGTAGCGCTGCAAATCGTTCAAATATTCGTGGTCGAACTGGGAAATAATCCCGTCCATCCATTTCCGGCGCACTTCACTGCCTTCCGAGATTAAGTCGGTATCGTAAGGGGAAATCATCACTACCGGGAAATGCCCGATGTGATCTGCCAGCCGGTCGTATTCCTTTTTATTCTTTTTGAACACCTTTTTCGAGCCCGATTTTACCCCGCAATACAGGTTGAAAGGCTGTTCATCCTTCATCCAGCATCCCTGGATCACAAAAAACTGCTCGTTGAAGCGGATATTTTGACGGTCGATAGGGTTTAAATAAGAACGGCACATGCTCAGGTAATGAACCGCGTCGAGCACATTCGTTTTCCCCGAACCGTTTTTTCCCACGATGCAATTCACGCCGGATTCGAACTGGAATTCAGCTTCACTGTGATTGCGGAAATTGACTAATGAAAGGGATTCGACGAACATGCTGCAAAGTTACAAATTCCGAATGACGAATTCCGAATTGCAGATCGCGAATTGTCTTGGTAGGGATGAAAAAATTTTCGTCTCTACCAAATTCGGAATTAATCCCGTATTTTTCAGTTATGAAATTCAAATTCCCTATGACAAAGCCCCTGCTTGTTCTTTTATTAACGACACTTTCGTTATCCGCTTCCGCGCAGGAAGGCAAAGAATCTGTTTTATATAAAATCATTCTTTCAAAAGACAGTTTGTTATTCAACATCGGTTTCAATACCTGTGATATTTCTCAATTTGAAAAACTAGTGAGTGAAAATTTCGAGTTTTTCCATGATAAATCGGGTGTTTCAGACCGGAAGAAATTCCTGAGCGACCTGAAAAGCGGTTTGTGCAAATCTCCGGAAACCTATCAATCGAGGAGAGAACTGGTCCCGGGAAGTTCGCAGGTTTTTCCTCTTTATACGAACGGGGAATTGTACGGAGCCATCCAACACGGGGAACACCGCTTCTATGAAAAAATGGAAGGAAAACCGGAACAGTATGCAAGTACCGCCAGGTTTACGCACGTTTGGATCATTGAGGACGGGAAATGGAAACTTAAGTCGGGATTGAGTTATGATCACCACAAATAATTTCGAATTTCGAATGCCGAATTGCGAATTATGAACTTCCCGCAACAGATCGAAAAGCACATCTTGATTCAAGCATCACCTGAAAAGATTTGGAGCTATTTAACCAATCCGGAGTTGATGCAGCAATGGATGGGCGATCCGGAAATGAGGATAGAAATTCTTTCCGATTGGAAAGTCGGAGGTCCGTTTGTGATCAAAGGTTTCCATCATGCACCATTTGAGAACCGCGGAACGATCCTGCAATTCGAACCGGGAAAAGCATTTCAATACGAATACCTGAGTTCCCTATCGAACCTGGAAGACGAACCCGAAAATTACACTGTGATCTCGTTTTACCTGGCTCCGAAAGAAGACGGAACTGAATTATGCGTCGAGGCGAGTAACTTTCCGACGGTTGAGATATACAAGCATTGGGAGTTTTACTGGAACGGGACTTTGCAAATTATTAAATGGAGAATTGAAAATTTTTTGAAAAGGAATCGCGAATAATTATTTCTGCGCTCTTCAAAAACAAGTCACGACTCACAACTATTTTGCACTTTTAGGTCGGAATAAAATAAGAAGAAACAATTAACTAACTCTTAATGGAAAACTGTCTCATATTTTTTGCTGATTTTCTTAAAACGGAATTAAAACCTTTCATGAAATCATACGGTTTTAAGACTTCAGGTCAGCATTTTTATCTAGAAACCGACCGGATGATTCAATTTATTTCAATAGAGAAGTCATCCTGGAATATGCCAGATAGTGTTTCATTTTGGTTTAATTGCACCATTTTCGATCAATTAACTCATCACTATTTTCTCAAACATTTTCCGGAATATTCCAAAATTCCTAAAATACCTCACAATACTTCTTTTTCGATTATACAACCGAATGTCAGTGCTTTAAAAGAAGGAACTCCTTACTATTACTCGATAGTTCCGGATACAAATCCTTCTGATTTTAAATCATTGATAATGGATCATCTGGAAAATATATTGATCCCGTTTATTAAGACACTGAAGAGTAATTATGATTTACTGGAAATATACAGAAACCCTCCCGATCAATTCATGGGGCGTACAATTTTTATGACGTTAGCTGAAGGATTTCATGAGATAGAGTTTGGAGATAGAAATGTTGGACTAAAATTAATTCAAGAGTGGATTGATACGGAACGTAAAAGAGGCTATTGGGATGAACTTGTCAAGTTAGTGGAAGAAAAACTAACTACCAATCAATTTTGAATTTGTTATGAAATTAATCTATAGCATTTTATGTATACTTATCTTATTAACTTCGTGTAAAAGCGAGAACACTCCTCTCAACGAAGATTTCCGGGCTATTTGCTTTGTAAGTAATGGCGATGAAATTGAATTGGGAAATGGGATTTATATGAATCCGCCTGTTATCCACTATGTTTTATTCCTCTATCACGATACCATTTTCCAGGTTCAGATCCGTGATAAAAAAAGTACCTGCTCCTATTTAAAATGCCGCAGAAACGGAAAAGACAGTTTGGAGTCCTTATTCAAAGAATACGATGAGACTTCACTGAATGAGCAATTGAAAGTCATGAAGAAAAACGGATATCTCGGAACTTGTTCTCCAGATGGTTATTTTCTTACCCGGAAGAATGAGATACTGAATTTCGGGTTATTCATTTATATGGATTATAATCAGTGGTCGAAACATTATTACTGGAAAGAAATCAAACTGGATCCCGGCCAATTCCCCAAAATCTATCCAACCATTTATCACACACTGAACTCCAAACAATGGGATTATTTTATGAGTGATGATTATTATTACAAGAGCGTTCGAACTATCGGCCGGGGTATCGAATTTATTGCTGACACAAGCCTTAACGGAAAAATGTACTAATTTTTCATCCATAACATTAGAAATGCATGAATAACAAATCAGCTATAGAAAAACTACAGGAAGCCTGGCAACTTGCGACTCTTTTGCACAGCGGGCAAACTTATGGTTCTCCGAATAAAGGGGAACGGATCGAATACATCAACCACATCGGAAGCGTGGTTTTTGAAGTGAGCCATGCATTCAAACACGAAAGCATGCCACAGGAAGAACTGGGAATTTTGTGTGCCGTTCTTCACGATACGATTGAAGATACCGAAGCCACTTTTGAATCCATTCGCGATCAATTCGGCAACGAGGTGGCAGCAGGAGTTTTGGCCCTGACAAAAAATGAGGAGCTTGAAACCAAAGAACTGCAAATGATGGACAGCCTGGAACGCATCAAAAAACAACCCCAGGAAGTTTGGGTCGTTAAAATGGCCGACCGGATCTGCAACCTGTATGCTCCACCTCATTATTGGAACAATGAAAAGAAAGAAAAATACATCGATGAAGCATTGTTGATACATTCGCACCTGAAAGACGGAAATGCTTATTTAGCTCAACGATTATTGGAAAAGATTGAGCGTTACAACGAATTCATTGTTCGCTAAAACACCTCTTTTTTATAAATATCCTGGCAAAATTCTTGCTACCTTCACGTAAAATTTGAGTCATGAAAATCTTTCTTTTTGTTGCCCTTTCGGCTTCTATCTTATTTGGATGTAATACCAGCAAACCGGTTGCTTCCAATGACCAGGTCATCAGTGTGATGCACGGCACCAATTTCGGGCATTGCCGCGGATACTGCAGAAAAGAACTCATTTTCACCGAAAAACAGGTCAACTATGTTGAATCCAGCGTCGACTCAGATAGAAATCCCGCAAAGAAAGAATCGTTCGATATTTCAGCTGCCAGGTGGAAAAGCATTTTGGATAAAATCGATTGGAACAGCTTTAAAGGATTGGAAGAAAGTTATGGTTGCCCCGATTGCGCGGACGGTGGTTCGGAGTACATCGAAATCACGACTTCCAACGGGACTAAACGTGTAACGATCGAATTCAATAAAGAAGCATCTCAATTGGAGCCTTTGCTTTCCGAATTGCGTGCACAACGAAAGGAATTGCTAAAATCAGAATAAATAGTAGGGGCGTAAAATTTTACGCCCCTACTATTTTGAACCGATTTCAAACCTGGTTGTATTCCTTGAAAACCAGCATTATGAAATCAATCCTTATTACAATTGTGAGCCTCGCTGCGGGAATTCAGTTCTCACAAGCACAACCGCTTCACCCGAGTGATGAAGCACGTAAAATCCAAATTGCAATCCTTTTTGATACTTCCGGAAGTATGGACGGTTTGATCGAACAAGCCAAATCCACTATCTGGAAAATTGTCAACATGGCTTCCAAAATGTCTGCCAAAGGAAAATCTCCCCAATTGGAAATCGCGTTATACGATTATGGAAACGACGAGATCAAAACTCCCAACTGGATCCGTAAACGAACAGACCTCATCTCTGACCTGGATTCTATTTCCGGGCAGCTTTTCTCCCTGAAAACCAACGGAGGAACAGAATATTGCGCAGCAGTGATCGAATCGTCCATCAATGACCTGAAATGGTCTGCCAACGATGGCGACCTGCGCCTGATCTATATTGCAGGGAATGAACCTTTCAACCAGGGCCCGATCGATTACAAGAAAATCCTGAAAATTGCAGCAACGAAAGACATTATTGTGAATACTATTTACTGCGGAAATTACGAACAGGGAGTCAAAGAATTCTGGTACGACGGAGCTCAGCAAACGCAGGGTTCGTATTTCAATATCAATTCCAACGATGAGATCCGACACATTGATACTCCATACGACAAAGAAATTATTTCGGTCAATGACTCCTTAAACAAAACCTACATCGGTTACGGAAAAGAGGGAAAATATCGCGCAAACAAACAAGCAAATGAAGACATGAATGCTTCATCCAAAGGATATGCAGTTATGAGCGAACGTGCCGAAGCCAAATCCAAATCGAACTACAAAAATGCCAGCTGGGATTTAGTGGATGGTGTGGACCAGGGCCAAGTGAAGCTCGACAGCATCCGTCCGGAAGATCTTCCGGCTGAATTGAAGGGAAAATCCAAAGAGGAACAAAAGAAGTATATAGACGATAAGAAAGCGGAACGGGTCAAGTACCAAAACAAGATCGGCGAGCTTTCGAAGAAACGGGAAGAATACATCGCAGAGGAAACGAAGAAGATCAACGAATCCAACGCGCAGAAAGACCTTGGATCGGCAATCATTGAATCGTTAGTTGCTACCGCTCAAAAAACAGGATTCACGGTTGAATAAGAGGAAAGTCCCCTGAGTAACACCGGGGGATTTTTTGTTAACCACATACAAACATAGGTCACATAGGTTTTAAATTGTACAAAGTGAGTATAGCAAAATATTTTCTATGTGTGCTATGTAACTATGTGGTTCAATGATCTTCTTTATCTTTATGCTTCCAAGAATACGCCATGATTGAATTCGAAACTGACATCAAAGCACTTGACTACCTGAACTACTGGTTCGTGGAAATCACGCCGGATATACTGGCACAGCTTCCGGGCAGAAAAGAAAAAGGAGATTTCAATCAGCGGCTGCTTGTCACCCTGGATTCCAAAGTGCGTTGGCAGGCCGGAATTTTGGCACTCGGAGAAGGAAGCGGCCTGATTACCGTTCAAAAAGACCGGCTTAAAAAGCTTGGAAAGACTTTGGGCGATTTCGTAACGGTTCAGTTGGAAAAAGACGAATCGGAATTCGGTGTTCCGCTTCCGGAAGAGATCAAAGAATACTGGATCCAGGTGCCGGAATCAAAAGACCGGTTTGATGCACTTACTCCCGGCATGAAACGATACATCCTGAACCATATTTCGACTGCAAAATCGATCGAAAAGCGATTGGAACGGACCCATTCCCTGATGACAAACCTGCTTTTAGCTCCCCAAGGAAAAGAAACATTTCGGTTTCTTCTGGGCAAAGATTAGTTCGCTACTTCTGCTGAATCTATTACATTTGTAATAAAAAAATCGATGCGAGTATATTTAGACAATGCAGCAACTACTCCCCTTGCAAAAGAAGTTGCCGAAGCAATGATCCCCGTTTTACAACATGAATTTGGAAATCCTTCTTCTACGCATTTCTACGGTCGACAGACCAAGGCATTGATTGAAACTTCCCGCCGGTCGATCGCCAAACTACTGAACTGCTCTCCAAACGAATTGATTTTCACTTCAGGAGGAACAGAGGCAGATAACATCGCATTGAATACTGCCGTTTACCAATTGGGAGTCAAACGCATTATCTCAACAACCATTGAGCACCATGCCGTTTGTCATACGATTGAACATCTGGCTGAACGCGAAAATATCGAAGCCTGTTGGCTGAAAGTGGATTCGAAAGGAAATATCGACTTAAACGAACTGGAAACCTATTTGCAGGATGAAAAACCGACTTTGGTTTCTTTGATGCATGCCAATAACGAGATCGGAACATTGACACCGATTGAAAAAGTAAGCGCGCTTTGCAAAAAATACAACGCTTATTTTCATACCGACACCGTTCAGACCATGGGCCATTACGCGTTCGACCTGAATGCATTGGGAATTGACTTCGTGACTTGCGCAGCACACAAATTCCACGGACCGAAAGGAATCGGGTTCCTGTATGCCAACAAACGCATCAAAACGGATATTCTGATCCACGGAGGCGCCCAGGAAAGAGGCTTACGCGGAGGAACCGAAAACGTTTACGGAATTGTGGGACTTGCAAAAGCCATCGAATTGGCTTACAGCGACCTGGAAGAACACCAAACACACGTACAGGGATTGAAAACTTACATGATCGAGCGGTTGAAAGCAACCCTTTCCGATGTGAGTTTCCACGGAGAAATCAGTCCGGAGAAAAGCCTGTACACGGTTTTGAATGTGTGCCTGCCCCCTACTGAAAAATCCGGCATGTTATTGTTCACACTGGATTTGAAAGGTGTGGCTTGTTCAGGCGGATCCGCGTGTTCTTCCGGAGCAGCAAAAGGTTCTCACGTACTGGAAGGTATTCAGGCAGATAACTCCCGTCCGAATGCACGCTTCTCTTTCTCCAGGTATACAACCAAAGAAGAAATTGATTTTGCCATCGAACAACTGGAGGCTATCTACGAGAAAGTACTGGTTTAAACCTTTTTCAAAAAGTGTTATCTTAACAACGAAATTCTCTTTTTGAATGTTATGAAACACTCCTTACTCCTACTGGCCTTGCTGCTCGGTTTTTCAACCCTGAAAGCACAAACTTATTTTCCTCCTTTAACAGGAAACACCTGGTCTACGACAGACCCGGCAACACTAGGCTGGTGCCAGGATTCCATCAATAAAATGTATGACTGGCTCGAAAATTCCGATTCCAAAGCATTTATTGTATTGAAAGACGGGAAGATTGTGCTGGAAAAGTATTTCGGAACATTCACCGCGGATAGTTTTTATGTCTGGAATTCAGCAGGAAAAACCCTGACGGCTTATGCTGTGGGAATTGCGCAACAGCAAGGATTCCTGGATATCGACGACGCAACCAGTGATTATCTGGGAACGGGCTGGACCAGTTTGACTCCCGGGCAAGAAAGCGCCATTACGATCAAACACCAGTTAACGATGACCACCGGTTTGGATGATGGTGTGGCAGATCCCAATTGTACGAATCCTTCCTGTTTGGTTTATGAAGCGGCTCCGGGAACACGCTGGGCGTATCACAACGGTCCTTATACGTTATTGGATTCCGTGATTGAATCTGCAACCGGAATGACTTTAAATGCCTGGGTGAATCAAAAAATTTCCTCCAAAATCGGATTAGTCGGTTTGTACCTGCAAAACGGCTATAACAATGTGTTTGCTTCCAAAGCACGTGGAATGGCACGTTTCGGACTCCTTCTTTCACAAGATGGTTACTGGAATACTACCGCCGTTCTTCCGGATATCACTTACCTGAATGAAATGCGCAACAGCAGTCAGACCTTGAATAATTCCTACGGTTACCTGACCTGGCTAAACGGAAAAGCTTCTTTTATGATTCCGCAGTCGCAATTTGTATTTCCCGGATCACTGTGCCCGAATGCTCCTTCAGACATGTATGCTGCCGAAGGGAAGAACGGCCAGATCATCAATGTAGTTCCGTCGCAGGGATTAGTTTTGGTACGAATGGGAAGCACGATGGGAAACAGCCTGGTGGGAACACAGTATAACGACACGATTTGGCAATACATGAATCATTTAAATTGTGTGGCAGGTGTTGCCGATCAGCAACTGGAAAGCATTCAACTTGCTCCCAATCCGACGAACGGAATCATCTCTGTTTCCGAACTTTCGGGGAATGAAGTATTTGAACTAAAAAACCAGCAGGGACAAGCTGTTCCTTTCCAGCAAACCGGGAATGAAATCTCTTTGAAAAATTTACAGCCGGGAGTTTATTTCCTCACAATCCGTAAAGAAAACCACACAAAAACTTTCCGAGTCCTGCGCAATTAGTGAAAAATGCACTAAATTTAGCCCTATGCCCGGCACGAAAAGACATATTCTTATTATGAGTTCGTGGTTTCCTACACGCGTTGACCCCTACGCTGGAAATTTCGTAGAACGCTTTGCGCACTTGCTTTCCGACACTTACGAAGTGACGGTATTGCATACCATGGGCGACAAAAATTGCAGTTCCATTGAAGTGGATGATCAGCAAACCGACAACTTGCGCATCATCCGGATTTATCACCATATTTCAAAAAACCGGTTTATTCATTGGTGGCTTCAACGAAAAGCCCTGCGAAAAGGTCTTTTGATGCTCGATCACATAGATTTGATCTTTGCACACGTATTTCTCCCGAGAGCGATGCAGTTTGCGCGCGTCCAGCGATACTTTCACGCACCTTTGATCGTGATGGAACACGGTTCCTATTACCGCAAGAAACTGGTGAAAAGCTTTATTTCACTTCACCAGCAACTGATCAAGCGAGGCAGCAGGCATGTGAAAGAAATTGTAGCCGTTTCCAACGTATTGCGAACGGATATGAAACCGCTCTTCCCTACTACCAAAATACAGGTGATTCCCAATTTTGTAGATGAGGAAATCTTTACATTAAGAGAAACGAATCCGGTTCAGCGCAGTAAATTTATTCATATCTCCACACTGGATAAGAATACCAAAAACCCGAACTTTTTATTTGATGGTTTCCTGAATGCCTGGCTCGAATCCGGGAAGAAGATCACTTTGACGGTTGTTTCCGACCAGGATACCGATGAATGGGAAAGATGGGCGAAACTAAACAGCTGCCGCGAAGCAATCCATTTTACCGGTCCGAAGGAATGGGACGAAATCAGCCAGTTATTAAAAGAACACGATGCGCTGATCCTCACATCCGAGTACGAAACATTCAGTATCGTTCTGGCTGAGGCGTGGCTGACCGGAACTCCGGTCATTTCAACTCCTGTGGGAATTGCCGCCAATATGACCGAAGCACTGGGAATTAAAATCGAACACAACAACATTGCAGACCTGAAACACGCCATTCTGGATATGATGAACGGAAAATTCGAATTCGATAAAGAATTTATGCGCTCTTTCGGGATGCAGTTTTCCAAAGAAAGCGTCAAAAAGCAATTGATGGAGTTGTTTAACAAGCACTTTATTATTTATGAATAGTTCAAAAAGTTCCAATGTTCAAAAAGTTTAATTGTTTAAATTATCTTGAAATTTTGAACTATTTTCCCTTTGAACTATTTGAACATTTTTCTCCATGGACAAAAAAGCCCTCTTCGAACAACTTTCGCTTAACATTTCCGGAAAAATAGCCAGCTTGCAGGCAGATATTGCCGATTTGCAGCAAGGCATGACCGATGATAGCAAAAGTTCGGCGGGAGACAAATTCGAAACTGCCCGTGAAATGGCACAGCAGGAATTGGGGAAGCTGAATGTGCAGTTAAGTGAACAGCAACTTCTGAAAAGTTTAATAGACAATCAATCTGTTGAAACGGTTACACAAGTTCAGTTGGGGGCGGTCGTTCAAACCAACAAAGGCCTGTTCCTGGTCGGGATACCAATCGGTAACAGTATGTTTGAAGGAAAACCCATTATCGGGATCGGATTGGGGGCACCGCTTGGTCAGTTACTGCTTCATAAGAAAAAATCAGAGCAGGTTACTTTCAATAATCAGCCGTTTATTATCGAAGCCATTTATTGAAATTAAGCGTACATTTGACCTGCAACAAAATCCTTTTAGCCGGTATTAACCCAATGTTAACTGGCTTCATAATTTGTTTACATAAGCCTCACAATCCAATAATTTTACACTTAATTTAGAATAACGTTATAGCAGTTCCTTTGTGGCAAAATTAAAGCTATGAAGATATTTCTTTCCGTTGTTACATTGTTGATTGCAGGTTTTGCATTTTCGCAGGATAAAAACACCGGAGTAATTCAGGGAAAAGTAATCGATTCCGAAACCGGAGAAGGGCTTCCTTCCGCACAAGTGGAATTGGTTGAGCAAACAAAACGAATTCTGTCTGACATCGAAGGTATTTACAATTTCGACAAACTGGAAAAAGGGACATACTCTATTAAGATTGTGTACGCCGGAATGCCGACCCAAATTGTAAATGGTATCCAGGTTAAGCCGGGAGAAGTTACCAATATTGACGTGGTGATGTCGCCTCCTGCAGAAGACAGTACTTCCATCGGTGAAGTTGTTGTTTCTGCAAAGAGAATTACAGATACGGACCAGGGAGTTGTTTTGGCACAGAAAAACGCGGTGAGCGTTGGCGACGTGATGTCGAGCCAGTCTATCCAGCGTTCTACGGCGAGCAACACCAGTGATGTATTGAAAATGGTGAGCGGTGCCAGTATTCAGGATAATAAATTTGCGGTAATCCGCGGTTTGAACGACCGTTACAACGCTGCGTTCCTGAACGGTTCCCCGCTTCCAAGTTCGGAAAGCGACAGAAAAGCATTCTCTTTTGACATGTTCCCGTCCAACATGCTGGACAACTTAACGATTACCAAATCTGCAACACCGGATCAACCGGCGGAATTTGCAGGTGGTTTGATCCAGATCAACACCAAGAGCATTCCTGAAAAGAACTTCTTCTCTTTCCAGGTAGGAACAGGATATAACACCATTACAACCTTCAAAGACCGCACTTCCTATAAAGGAGGAAAAATGGACTGGTTGGGAATTGACGACGGAACACGCAAAATGCCGGCTGCTATTCCTGCATTCGGAGAATACCCGGGGAACATCCACGAAGAAGCAAAATTGGCAAAAGAAGTATCCGGAAACTGGGGAACGACCGAAAGCAAATTCCTTCCGAATTTAAGCCTTCAGGCTTCCGGCGGACTAAACAAGAAGTTCGGGAAAAGAGAATTCGGTATGATTGCAGCATTGACATACAGCAGAAGCTTCAGCTACAACGAGACTGTACGTAATAGCTACCTGAACAGCAGCGACCCGAATTCAATCCAGGGAACGATCATGGAAAACGATTACCTGGACAAGAATAACGTAACGAATCTATTGGCAGGAGCATTGGCAAATTTCGCTTTCAAGATCAACGAACGGAATACCATCAACTTCAAAAATATCTACAGCATCAACTCATCGGATAAACTGATCAACAGAACGGGAATCAAAGATGCATCCGAGTCTAACCCGATCATGATCCGTTCCAATGCACGTTGGTTCACTTCTGACCGCGTATATTCAGGACAGTTGGAAGGACAGCACGGATTAAGAGCAAAAGGATTCAAATTAAACTGGTTGACAGGATACAGCAACGTAAACCGTTCTATTCCGAACCTGAGCCGTTCGCTTTATTCCCGCAACAGGGACTTTATCGATCCGTCAAACCCGGATTCAAGAGATACAACCTGGACTGCAAACATTTCCCAGTCAAGTGTAGGACCTGGTTACGGTGGTGGTATGTTCTTCTCAGAGAACAAAGAAAGTTCCATTAACGAACGGGTGGATTTCGCTTATTCTACAGACCTGTTCGGGAAATACAAGAGCGAATTCAAGATCGGTGTTTACAACCAGATCCGTAACCGTGAGTTTGCAGCACGCCAGTTGGGATATACGCAATACGGTGTAAGCGGTGGAAATATCCAGTTTGACCAAAGCTTGTTGTACTTGCCGGAAGACCAGATCTTCGCTCCTCAAAACATGGGATTGATTGAAGAAGGTGCAAATGGTAACCCGGGGAAAGGTGGTTTCAAACTGACAGACGGAACAAAACCATCCGACCAGTACACGGCAAGATCCGTATTAAATGCAGCTTACCTGCAATTGGATAACCGTTTCGGACGTTTCCGTTTCATCTACGGACTTCGCGTAGAACACTTCCAGCAAGGATTGACTGCATTGAGAGACAATCTTTCCGAGATTAAAATCAATACGAAAAAACTGGACTTCCTTCCTTCATTGAATGCTGTTTTTGAGGCCAACAAACGAACAAACATCCGTTTGAGCTACTCGCAGACATTGAACAGACCGGAATACCGTGAGCTTGCTCCGTTTGCATTCTACGATTTCACAACCAACTTCGTAGTTTCCGGGAACGATACCTTACAGCGCGCATTGATCCACAATCTGGATTTGAGATACGAAACATTCCCGGGAAGAGGCCAGTTATTCTCTGCAACGATTTTCTACAAGAACTTCATCAACCCGATCGAGCAAAAATCACGTGCTGACGTAACCGGAGAGATCACCTTCCAGAATGTTCCTTCCGCAACGAATTACGGATTGGAATTGGAAGCACGTTCATTGGTATCTACGATCTTCGGTTTGGACACTTCTTCCTTCTTTGACAATCTGACGGTATACTCTAACCTGTCTATTATCCGTTCACAAGTCGACGTTTCAACAGTAGTTGGTAGTATGTCTAGCTCCAGACCGCTTCAGGGACAGTCTCCATACGTTTTCAATGCGGGAATCCGTTACGACAACACACGTAACCAGTGGGGAGTATCGTTGAACATTAACCGAGTGGGACAACGTATCTACATCGTAGGAAACGTAAACGAACCGGATCTATGGGAACAGGCAAGAACTTTCCTGGACCTTCAGATCACGAAAACATTCTGGAAAGGCCGCGCACAATTCAAATTAAACATTCAGAATATCCTTGCACAAAACCAGGTATTCTACCAAAACAATCAAATTGAAAGATCTACTGCAAAAGGAGCAAACGGATTCTTCAACACGATTTTTGTGGGAGATAAAAACAACAACAACGGTTTTGATAAAAACATTGATCAGCAGGTTTGGAAAACAAACTTCGGAAGAACATTCAGTGCTTCTATCAGCTTCAGATTGTAAAAAATATGTAATGATGCCTGAGAGGCCACCCGTGATGCGGGTGGCTTTTCTTTTATATATAAACCCATAGGCGCGCGATTAATCGCGTGTCTACGCCAATGTTAAATTATTGCTACATCACTTAAAATGACCTTAACATTTATTTACGCGAATCGTAACTTAAAAAACAGGATAGAACAAGATTAGTAAATCAATTTTGTACCAAGAAAAAAAACGAAAAATGAAAAAAATTTACTTAAGTGCATTGTTCGCAGGTTTAGGAACTTTCGCAGCATTCGGACAGTTATTCGAAGAAACAACTTATCGTGGTGCGTTTGCTCCGGCTCCAACTCCAATGTGGACTGACGAATGGACAAACTGGAATCCGCAAAACACCGATTACGGAACACCAAACCAAATCATTACTGCAAACATTACATCAAACACTACCTGGACTGCAGGAAATGTTTACTTGTTGCAGGGTCAGATTTACGTGAAGAACAACGCAACGTTGACTATTGAGCCGGGAACGATCATCATGGGTGACAAAGCGGTTCTTGGTTCAGGATTGTTCATTACCAAAGGAGCTAAATTAATGGCTGCAGGTACCAGACAAAATCCAATCGTTTTCACTTCCAACCAACCTGCAGGTTCCCGTGCATTAGGTGACTGGGGAGGAATTATCCTTTTAGGAAAAGGTGCCAACAACCAACCAAATGGTGTAGCAAATATCGAAGGTCTTGCTCCAACTTCAGATACTGAATTCGGTGGTGGAACAACTCCTGACAATGCAGACAACTCAGGTGTATTGACATTCGTACGTATCGAATTCCCAGGATATGCTTACCAAACAGATAAAGAGATCAACGGTTTGACTTTCGGTTCCGTAGGTTCCGGTACAGAAGTTAACTTCGTACAGGTTTCTTTCTCTAATGACGATGCTTTCGAATGGTTCGGTGGAGCTGTAAACGCTAAGCACTTGGTATCTTACAGAAACCTGGATGACGATTTCGATACAGATTTCGGATACTCCGGAAACGTACAGTACGGTTTGATCGTTCGTGACCCGAACATCGCTGACAACCCTGCCATTTCAACTTCTGAAGGTTTCGAATCAGATAACGATGCTACAGGTTCTACAAACATGCCTCAAACAAACGCTACATTCTCTAACGTAACTGCAATCGGACCATTCAGAGGAAACACCGGAAACACAGTTGCTGCTGGTTACCGTCGTGGTGCTCGTATCCGTCGTAACTCTGCTTTGGATATCCGTAACTCTATCTTCATGGATTTCCGTACAGGAGTTCACATTGACGGAACTGCATGTGAGGATAACGCTACAAACGGTTTGATCAAGTACAAAAACAACATCGTTGCAGGAAACACAGCTGGTAAAGTAACTGAGAAAAACGCAGGAAGTACTTTTGATGCTGCTGCATGGTTCGCTGCAAACGATAACGATTCAATCGCTTCTACGGCAGGAATCCTGACTACTCCATATAACTTCCTGTCTCCAGACTACCGTCCGGCTGCAAGTTCTCCACTTTTGAGCGGATCTGACTTCACAGGAATTTTGGGAATCAAAGAAGTTTCAGCTATCGCAGGTGTTGCGTTATACCCTAACCCAACAAACGACAACACGAAATTATTTGTTGACGTAGCTCAAAGCAGCACTATCGAAGTAACTGTATTGAACGCAAACGGACAAGTAATGCAAACAGTAGCTGCCAAGTATGCTGAAGTTGGAACTCACGAGTTCACAATCAACGCTGCTGATTTCGCTCAGGGATTGTACTACGCAGTAGTAAGAACCGGTGACGCAGTTAAGACTGTTAAATTGAGCGTAGTGGAATAAGTTTTCTCTGTTAGTTTAGTTTTATAGCAAGTTAAGGGTTCGTTTCGGCGAGCCCTTTTTCGTTTGAACAAGTTCAACAGATCCAGGTGTTCAAAAAGTTGAAACCCTTGAACTTTTAATCTTTTTAAACTTTTAGACTACCAAATATGGCTATCTTCGTAAAAACAATCGTCATGAAAATATTAGCATTCGGAGCAAGTACCAGTAAATCTTCAATTAACCAGCAATTTGCGCATTTTGCGGCACACCAGTTTGATGGAGAAGTCAATATGATCGATCTGAATGACTTTGAAATGCCTGTATTTTCAGTGGACAAGGAGAAAGAAGACGGGTATCCCGTTCAGGCTCACGAATTACATGATATCATCGAAAATTCGGACTTCCTGGTGATTTCCATGACCGAGCACAACGGAAGTTATTCGGCGGCATTCAAAAATACGCTGGATTGGTGTTCCCGTTTAAACAACAGCGTATTCCACGACAAACCGATGTTATTGATTTCAACTTCACCGGGAAAACTGGGAGCAAAATTCTCTTTGGAAGCTGCACTTAGCCGTTTTCCGCGTCATACGGCAAATATCCTGGGACATTTCAGCCTGCCGAGCTTCCAGGAAAATTTCCACGATGGAAAGATCAGCAATGAAGAACTGGCAAAAGAGTTCAACGACCTGATTGAAAACGTAAAAGAAACGTTATCTAAGCTGAAATAAAGAATCTACCCCGATTATACGTTCTACGGTATATCCTTCCGCGTAGCGGGCTCCGATTGAACGACCGAATTCGGCCATTCTTCCGCGAAGGAATTCAAAAAACTCTTCTCCGGAAATCGGTGTTTTCGGTTCGGAAGAAGCCGGGTCCCAGAATTGTGTTTTATATGCTTTGATCGAATCGAACTTTTGTTCTACGAAATCCGTCACATCAATCACAAAATCCGGTTGCAGGTAACGGTCCTGGATGTAATGGTAAACAAACTTCGGGCGATGTGCTTCCTGTGCTTCACCGTTCCAGGTGGTTTCAATTCTGCGCAATCCGGCCAGGAAACACGCTTCAGAAGCCAATTTACTTCCTTTGCCGTGATCCGGGTGACGATCCGAAACAGCGTTCATCAAAACAATCTCCGGTTTGAACCGGCGAATTTGCTCGATAATCAGGCGCAGGTTTTCTTCGGAATGTTCGAAAAAGCCATCCGCCATTTGCAGATTAACGCGTTCTGTCAGCCCCAAAATCCGGGCTGCTGCTGCTGCTTCTTCCTTGCGGGTTTCTTTCGTACCGCGTGATCCCAATTCACCTTGTGTCAGGTCAATAATCCCGGTAGAATAACCCATTGCGCGGTGTTTCAACAACGTTCCGGCAGCGGAAAGTTCCACATCGTCCGGATGGGCACCGATTGCTAGTATATCAATTTGACTCATGATTTCGGATCCAATCTAAAATATGCTGTTCGGAAGGTTCTGTTTGAGGTGAAAAATAACCGGCAATTTTGCCTTCCTCGTCAATGAGGTATTTTTGAAAATTCCAGCTTACTTCCGTACCCGTTTGTTCTTTCAGCCATTCATAAATCGGGTGAATCTCCTCACCGATGGTATGTACTTTCTCCGAAAGCGGGAAACTTACTCCGTAATTGGTTGAACAAAAAGTAGCAATCTCTTCCGCTGTTCCCGGTTCCTGTCCTCCGAAATCATTACAGGGAACTCCAAGAATGGTAAATGAGTCACCGCCGAATTCTTCATTCAACTCCTGTAATTGCGTATACTGGGGAGTTAAACCACATTGCGATGCAACATTCACCAAAAGTATTTTTTTGCCTTTAAAAGCGCTCCAATCGATGGGTTTACCATCCAGGTAATTCAATGAAAAATCGTATAAATTCATAATAGTTCTCTTTGACTTTGAAGGTACTTTTTATTTCGAACTCCTGCAACTACTGTCAGCACCAGGAAGATCAGGATCGTAAGCCACACGTATCCCGGTAAATTCACCGATCCGTCTCCGTTGGCATAGGAATGCAGTCCGACCAAAATAAAGTTCACTCCGAAGAAAGTAAATAAAATAGCTGCATATCCCCACATCGCTGCTGCGTTGAAGGCAAATTTCCCTTTCAATCCCGGAATATATCGGAAGTGCAGGATAATGGCGTAAACCAACACGGAAACCAAAGCCCATGTTTCTTTCGGGTCCCAGCCCCAATATCTTCCCCAGGACTCATTCGCCCAGATTCCACCCAGGAAGGTTCCGATGGTGAGCATAAACAAGCCGATGGTAATTGTCATTTCGCTGACAGCAGTAAGCACGGCGATATTTTTCGTTGCTTCTTTGCCGTTTTTGGTACTTCTTGTCAGGTACAGGATAATGTTCACGAAACTGATGATAAATCCAAGCCCCAGGAATCCGTAACTGCTGGTAATAATTGCTACGTGGATCATCAACCAGTAACTTTTCAGAACCGGTTGCAACGGAGTAATTTCAGGATCCAACAAGTTCAACTGGGAAACGAAGATAAAGAACCACGCCAGTAAAGCGGCGGCGGCTAAAATTACAATGCTTGTACGCGAGAACAGGAATCCTGCCAATACAATGACCCACGCAATGAAAACCATCGCTTCATACCCGTCACTCCATGGAGCGTGGCCGGAAATCATGCTTCGCATCACCAATCCGGCTCCGTGATACAGGAAGATAATCGCCATCAAAACAAAAATAACCTTGCTGACGATGGAATAACGGCGATCCGATTTATCCGAAGGATTGAAGAATACGCGAATGAAGAAGATGATCAGCAATACCAGTGCAAACAGGATGTAAGAATTTCCGGCATTCTTGAAAATTCCCATTTTGTTGTAAGAAACTTCCATTTTCACGTGAGATTCCGACGGCAAAATTGACGCAGGAGCAATGGAACGCTGCAATTTCTTCAGGTCGTTCAATAATTTCGTTGATTTGGAGAAGTCATTATTGGATTTCGCTGCATCGTTCAAAGAACTGATGTATGTTAAAGCCAGGCGGCTTGAAACACTGTCGCGCTCCATCAATTCCTGGTTGAAAGGCATGAACCAGCGATTGCCCTTGTCTCCTTTCAGCGGAATGATCTTCATGTAATTCCAGTTGATTACTCCCAATAAAACCTGGTACTTCTCCCCCAGTTTGATCAGTTTCTTCTGCACTTCAGATTGCTGTCCTTCCGGTTTTTGCAAAGCTGCATTGTAATCATTGATCCATTTGAAATTGCCGGTTTCATCCGTCAATTCACGGAAAGAAACGTATTTCGTCAGGTTGTATTTGTCAAACAGCGCCGAAGGAACCAGGATTACCTTTTGATTCAACCAATAATCCGGGTACATGTGCATGCTGATAACAGTCTGAACCGCATTACGTCCTTCGTATTTGTTCGCACGGTACAATTTGCTCAATAACTGGTCACACAGTGTATGCATCGGGATGATACGCCCGCGGTTGTCCTGAACCAGCAAAGTTGCCAACTCGTCACTTTGGTCTTCCGACATGAAGTAAACGACCGGATTTACCGGAGCAGCCGGCATAGTTTGTTCGTGCTGATGCGTGTGTTCGTGTGTATCTTGATGTTCATCTTGCTCAACCGTATCTACTTGCGTAACCGCACCCTGTGAAAATGCGGATGCCGAAAGAATCGTAAATAAGATTGCAACCACCGATTTTGCATTCGATTTTTTCAATACTCCGATCAATTCTCTGAAACGGGAAGACGGAGCAAACAAACTAAAAACCATACCGATAAACATCATTAAATAACCGAAATACGTGATATTCGTTCCCCAAAAATCGTGGTTTACGCTCAAAATGGTTCCTTTTTCGTCCGGATCATAGGAAGACTGGAAGAAACGGTAACCACCGTAATCCAATACGTGGTTCATAAATACGCGTTTCGTTCCGAATTCATTATTGGCGGTATCCAATACCTGCAAATCGCTCGCATACGAAGAAGGCATGTCGGATCCCGGATAACGGTCCAGGATAAAGTCATTACATTTCATATAGAATGGAATCTTGATGCGTTTCATCCCGTATTCCAGGCGGTAATTCAAGCCATTCATTTCAAAATAAGCCGATTCACCGATTTCTTTGGCACCGCCTCTCAAACGCACAATTTTCGAGTGAGAGCCGTCGGTTACTTTCACCGTCAGGTAATCCGAACCGACATCCCTTCTTCCGGAAGGCATCAATTTCTTCCCGACATTCGGAATTTCCTGCTTGAATACGAATTGTTGTCCGGCGATCTGGTAAAGGGTGGTAGTTGCAAAAACCACTTCCTGTCCGGGAGCTACTTTCACGAAAACAGAATCAGGCGGAGCAATCCCACTTTGACGTGCTTTCTGCATCTCTTTCATCGGAATGTATTGCAGCGGCATATTCGGTTTCAGGCGTAAAGTATCGTTTCTGCGGTAAATATTTACCCCGTTTACCAGGTTTGGCGAAAACGCAACCGGCACACCGTTCAGGTTGAAAATCTCATTATCGATCACGTAATTGGATTTCATTCCATCCGTAACGATATCCAAAGCGCTTGTTTTGTATTTCGGGCTGATCTCTATCGTATCGATCTGCTTGGATTTAAAGTCAACGTATTCGATGGAAACCGGTGTTTTGTGCTTCGGGAACTCGATGTCCAGGGAAGCGGAATTAAACGGGTACGATTCGGCCAGGAAAGTCTTCACATCATGCGTCAGCTGGAATTCTTTCCCGTCGTTGATATTCACCCACAGATACGGGTCCGACGTATAGACAATATTCGAAGAAGCTCCCTCGCGAATCATCATCATTCCTTCGTAGCTGATGTAGCGCGTAACCCACGCACCAATGATAATGACGATGAATGAGATATGAAAAAGGAAAACTGCAATCTTTTCGCGCTTCCACATTTCGTAGCGGAAAATATTCGCTACCAGGTTCACGCACAAATAAGCCAACAGGATCTCAAACCATTTCGCATTATAGATCCAAAGCTTTGCAGCCTGTGTATTTTCGTAAGATTCTATAAAAGTTGCGATTGCGATTGCGGAAAGGAAGATGAATAATCCCATTGCCATTGCTCTCATTGAGAAAAGAGCTTTTGCTAGTTTTTCCATGTAAAAACGGATTGATAATTTTCAGGTACAAAAGTAACTATTCGTTTGAGTTTATCGCTCAAAATGTTGAGCGAATTACGAATACCGGATGTCCTATTCCGAATTAGATTTTGGCTATTAGCTAATGATCAATCAACTATGTAAGAAATAGAGAACACTGGTTTCCAAGCTTCTCTGCCGGAAAGATATGCCGCAGGTGTAGATCTTTGCGCACAAACTACCGCATAAGTATTGCGGTTTAATGATCTATCTGCTGGATTTGCGTAAATCCACGGAAAACAAAAAAGGGTTCACTTTCGCAAACCCTTTCAAAAACTCATTATTATCTTATCCTTGTTCTACTACTTCAGCAGGAACCAGGATTCTTCCGCAATGTTCGCAAACGATTACTTTTCTGCGTGTATCGATATCCAATTGACGTTGAGGCGGGATTTTGTTGAAACATCCACCGCAAGAATCGCGGTCAACACCCACAACTGCCAATCCGTTTTTCGCATTGGAGCGTAAACGGTCGTAAGCTGCGATCAAACGGGAATCAATGGATGCTTTAGCCTTTTCAGACTGAGCGATCAATGCTTCCTCTTCTTTTTGTGTTTCACCGACAATCTCGTTCAACTCGTCTTGTTTCACTTTCAAATCGCCTTTACGCAATTCCAAACGCTCTTTCGCTTCGTCAAGCACTTCTTTTTTAGCAGTAATCTTGATCTTAGCTTCTTTCATGCGCTTGTCGTGCAATTTGATCTCCAACTCCTGGTATTCGATCTCTTTCGCCAACGATTCAAACTCACGATTGTTTCGTACATTATTTTGTTGATCCTTGAACTTCACGATAGCAGCTTCTGCATCTTTCATTGCAATCTTGCGATCTGCAACTTCAGTATCCAACTCTTTCGCTTCGTCCTGAAGGTTCTTGATTCTAGTCTCTAACCCTTCGATCTCGTCCTCTAAATCCTGAACTTCCAACGGCAATTCACCACGTACGGTTCTAATTTTATCGATTTGAGAATCAATCTTTTGCAACGCATACAATGCGTCCAACTTTTCAGCAACTGTTGTTTCTTTTGTACTTGCTTTTGCAGCCATACTTTAGAGATAATTTATCGGATTCGTATTTACACTCGTTAAACGAACCGCAAAATTAGTAAATTTTTTCTTCATTTGTGCTACTAACCACTCAGAAGTATATTGTTCCGATTCAAAATGACCGATATCGGCAATCATCAGGTGATCTTCGGCATCGAAAAATTCGTGGTATTTAAAGTCTCCCGTGATAAAAACGTCTGCTTTTGCCCGGATCGCATCTTTCAGTAAAAAACTTCCGGAGCCACCGCAGACAGCTACTGTTTTGATCTGCGATTTGGTAGGATTGGTATAACGCACTGTACCGCAATGGAATGTTTTCTTTACAAAATTCAAAAATTCCATCGCTTCCATTCCGTTTTCCAGCGTACCGATCATACCGCTTCCGATGTATTCGTTCGTGTTTGTAAGCCCGATCACGTCGTAAGCAACTTCTTCATAAGGATGTGTTGCTTTCATGGTGTGTAAAACAGCGTGCAATGCGTGTTCCGAAACAATAACTTCGATCTTCACTTCCTTCACCACTTCCAGTTCACCGGCTTTTCCCAGAAACGGGTTCGCATTTTCATCCGGCCTGAAACGTCCTTCCCCTTCCGAAGTAAAACTGCAGGAATCGTACGAACCGATGTATCCCGCGCCGGCCTTTGCCATAGCTTCACGCAACAGATCGGCATGTGTCTGGGGAGCAAAAACAGCCAGTTTAAAATTTGTAGCAGCTTTCGGACTCAGGATTTTACAGTTCGTCAATCCCAATTTTTCTGAAATGATGTGATTCACTCCGAAATGCACATTGTCGAGGTTCGTATGGATTGCAATAAGGCTGATATCGTTCTTAATGGCTTTCAAAACGGTGCGTTCCACGTAATTTGCCCCGGTAATGCGTCGCAACCCCTTAAAAATAATCGGATGATGCGTCACAATTACATTTGCTCCATGCAAAATGGCTTCGTCCACAACCGATTCGATACAATCCAAAGCAACCAGCACTCCTTTGATTTCGCTATTCGGATCACCGACCAGCAAACCGGAATTATCATACGATTCCTGGTAGGTAAAAGGTGCGATCTGATTTAAAAAGGAAACGAGTTCTTTGACTTGCATGTGACTGATTTTATCTTTCAAAATTACGAATTCCGGGCGACGAATTTCGAATTAATTTGATACGAAACTGATCATTTTGGATTAATTTGCACAAAACTTCCTACACATGAAAAAATCACTCTTGCCCTATTCGATCATCTTTCTGACGTTGTTGATCCTGTTGGGATTTGCAAATACATATCTTTACATGGAATTAGATCTGCTGCTCAAAGAATTTCCGGAGGTTGGATTTTGGTCCATCGGAAAAAACCTGGTTTGTATTCCTATTTATATAACACTCTTTCTCATGTTGGTAACCCTGGTTCAAATGAACCGGATCAAAAACTTTCATTTTGAACGTTTTGTTCCTATGATCAAGCGCCATCGGATGCAAAAGACTTTCCGTATCCGGGTTTTGGGAATGCTTCTTTGCCTGGCTATCTCGATCCGGCTTTTATACATGATTATGTATACCGTCAACGCTCCATTGAACGAACCGGGAAACCCGGGTAATTTCCTGCAAACTTTTTTCCTGGGGTTTTAAAAAACCTACAGATTATAAAATCGAAGTTTTGGGATGTTTTTCAGGTAGATTTCACGCAACTGAGGTTCGGAAAGCAAAGTAGTGTTTAAAATCTGTGCCTGTCCGGAGGATGGAATCTCATGAATTCCAAGGACCGGATGACCAAAAATAACACGCTGGAATTTCTCCGGCTCGTGTGAAACCCAGATAAAAGGAACTTTACGATCAATCAGAACCTTTGCCGTCAAACGTCCCTTCTGCCCCGTTCCGTTGACGATCAAGTGTTGGTCTGAATCCCAATTCAGGTCAATAAAACGATTGATTTTCAAGGAAAAAAAAGCTTTTTGCTGATAATGGACGCTTGTTTTTGAAGTTCTGGTATCGTGATCGCGCCACAGATGAGTTACCAGGTCCAATCCTTTTACCTCAAAACCGGCGTCATACCAGCGAAACAACAAATCGTAATCTTCCGGGTAGTTTAAACCTTCGAAACCTCCGCATTTTTTCAGATCAGCTTTGCGCATCATCCAGTTTCCGGATGCCAGGGAACATTCCCGGTAAATATGGGTGTAAAAATCCTGCTGATCCACGCGGCCATTCAACCACTTTTCATAGGCCAGATAACCCGGAGAAATGGAACCTGTAGCTGAAAAGTAGTTTACTTTCCCGGTAACGATGTGAGCTTCTTTCGTTTGTAATTCCTTCAGAAAGCACTCCAGTTTGAAGTCCGGCATTACATCATCCGCATCCATGCGGGTCACGTATTCTCCGTCCGATTTGGTAAATGCCGTGCAAAGTGCATCGACAATTCCTCTTCCTTCGTTTTCAAGCAAAATGATTCGCGAATCGTTCAACAGGTCAGCAATGGCATCCAATTCATTTTCGGTGCTGTGATCGTTGACCAAAATCCATTGCCAATTTTCGTGTGTCTGACCGATAATGGACAAAGCTGTTTCCCGAATGTATTTTTCGGCATTGCGGTACGGAGTAAGAATGGATATCAATGACACGGCCTCAAAATTACGAATTCCAGGATTGCAGTAGGACTGAAAAATTTTTCGGCCCTACTGACATTATTAATTACTTTTATTGCATGGAAAAATTCCGTTTGTTACTTCTTCCCTTTTCCTGGCTCTACGCATTGATCGTAAGCTTACGAAATTGGATGTTTGATGCCGGAATCAAAAAATCACAACCCATTCCGGGAGCTTCTATTTGCATCGGGAACATTACAGTTGGGGGAACGGGGAAATCTCCGCTCACGGCTTACATCGCCAAACTTTTCGAAACGGATAAACCCGTTATTCTATCCCGTGGCTACGGACGGAAAACGCAGGGTTTACATAGTGCCAACTCAATGAGTACGGCCAGTGAGATCGGTGACGAACCCATGATGTACTGGACGGGCTTCAACCACCAAATTCCGGTAGTTGTGGCTGAGAAGCGCCAGGTTGGTGTCGACTGGATCCGTGAACACCATTCCGATTCGGTAATCTTATTGGATGATGCTTTCCAGCACCGGGCCGTAAAAGCAGGATTGAATCTTTTGCTGATGACTTATGACCGGCCGGTTTTCAAAGATTTTGTATTTCCTGCCGGAAACCTTCGGGAACCACGAGCGGGGATGAAGCGTGCCGACATTGCTTTGGTCACTAAATGCCCGAAGAACCTTTCAGAAGCTGATAAAAAACCTTTCCGGGATAAAATTCCCTTGAAAAAGGAACATATTTTCTTCAGCGAAGTCATTTACGGGGAGTTGAAAGGACTTTTTGGAGCCGTTTGGGAAAATTTTGATCAATTAATTTTAGTAACCGGCATTGCACAGCCCGAACCACTATATCGTTTTTTAGCTGAGAACCATCGCGTTGAGGCCATTCAATTCCCCGATCATCACGCTTTTACTGCGGAAGATATTCAACAAATCCAACAAAAAGTTGCTACTTTTGCCGACCGGCGATGTGCGGTAGTTACAACCGAAAAAGATGCGGTGCGTTTTGCAGCATGGAAAGAAATCCTGGAAGCGACCAAAATCCCGTTTTTCGTACAAAGCATTTCGTTGAAGATAGATAGAGAAGAAGATTTTAAAGCGTTACTTAAAAATTATGTTGTTAGAGCAAATGAAAGAGGCTGCTGAGTACATCAACAGCAAAACACAAGTTAAACCGAGTATCGGAATCATTTTAGGAACCGGATTGGGTGGATTGGTAAAGGAAATCGAGATCATCGATGAAATTCCTTACGAGCAGATTCCTCACTTCCCTGTTTCAACGGTAGAAAGCCATTCCGGGAAATTGATTTTCGGGAATTTGGGCGGAAAACAAGTGGTTGCCATGCAAGGCCGCTTCCATTATTACGAAGGCTACAACATGCAGCAGGTAACATTCCCGGTTCGCGTAATGAAATTACTGGGAATTGAACGCCTTTTCGTAAGTAATGCATCAGGAGGTGTAAATCCGGATTTTGAAGTAGGTGAAATCATGATCCTCGACGATCATATCAACTTGTTCCCTGCTCATCCGCTGATCGGGAAAAACATCGATGAACTGGGGCCTCGCTTCCCGGATATGAGTGAGCCTTACGACCATTCCATGATTGAAGTTGCCAAAAACATTGCAGCAGAAAACAACATCAAAGTTTCTGTAGGAACTTATGCCGCTTTGACCGGGCCAACATTGGAAACGCCGGCTGAATACGGATACGTTCGCGCAATCGGTGCGGATGCAGTTGGAATGTCAACAATTCCGGAAGTAATCGTTGCACGCCACATGGAAATTCCTTGTTTCGCAATCTCTATCATTACCGATTTGGGTGTACCGGGGAAAATCCAGAAAGTAAGCTTACAGGATGTTATTGACGTAGCAAGCAGACAAGAACCGAAAATGACCTTGATCATGAGCCAGTTGATCGCTCGTTTATAAGTTCTTCGAAACAGATAATTGAAAGTCCCGGGATATATCGTCGGGACTTTTTTATTTCATACCGGTCACTATTCCCGATTCCCGAATGATTTCGTGATATAACAAAAACATGATATCATGTTTTCCTTTTTTTTCATGGACACATTTTGGGTCAGAATGGTGGTCTGTACCGGAAGTTCGTTACATTAGTAAAAAAATAGGCTATGAACCTCAAAGACTTTTTGGAGGATTGTAAACAAGAGAACATCATCGACCAGACTACTATGGATCGCATGTATGCCCATTTTTTGAAGCGCAATGAACAGCGCGCCGTAAATGTGCAGAACCAATCTCAGATCAATCAAAACAAACAGAATAACGGATTAATCATCACCGTGAGTATCATCGGGGTATTCCTGATCGGTTTCGGGGTTATTTACCTCTTTGCCCACAACTGGGATGACCTTTCCCGCCCGACTAAAACCATTCTCAGCATCCTGCCGGTTTTTCTTTCCGTACTGGCGAATATTTTTACCGTTACCCGGCGAAAAGACAATGTGATCTGGCAGGAGTCTACAGCCATTTCCACCTTCCTGGCTGTGGGAAGTATGCTCGGGCTGATCCTGCAGATTTACCAGCTTCCCGGAATTGAGAATTATTTCTTTACCTATTGGTGCTTGCTTTGCCTGCCGGTAGTTTATTTGCTGAAATCGCACAGTGCCGTTTTTTGCGCCATGGCCCTGATGCTTTTGAACTTATTCAGTTACCCCATGGACCAAAGTGCGATCTACCAGGTTCCCTGGTTCGGAAGCCTGATGATGTTCTTTGCGCTGGTTCCTTACCTGAAACGCTTGTTTACACTGCGTCAGCCGGAATCGTTGTATGTGACGCATCAAATCGTTGTTCCATTACTGATTTGTTTCAGTGCAATTATCAGCATGAGCGGATCCGATGCATCCATCTGGCTGATCCTGTTCCTGTTGCTGGCTAATTTCCATTTGTTCGGATCAAGCCGTTTTCTGCGCAACGCGAATCATCAGCCGACTGCTATGAGCATCCTGAGTTATACCGGGGTCAGTTTGAGCTTAACTTACCTCCTGTTCTACAATAAATGGGGATTTGACCGGATACTGCAAGCCGAAAACGATGATCACCGCCTGATTTTTATCCCGATCCTGTTTGCTTTGGGATTGGTTCAATTGTTCCTGTATTTTTCCAAAGAGAAAATGACCACGCAGAACCTGTATAAGTGGCTGCTTCTTCTACCTGTTCCGTTCATCCTGATGGATTATTACGGAGTAAATGCTTTCCGTTATTACCAGGTCACTATTTTGATCGGGGCGGCTATTGTGATCCATTTTGCGCAGGAGCGAAAAGACGGATGGCAGATTTACCCGGCATTGGGCCTGGTTGCCATGCTCGTTTTCAGTCTTTCATATATTAACGGTGGTGCCATGGGCTTTTTCCTGATAGCGCTTATTCCGAGTATGTATTACCTGGTACCGGCTGCACTCCTCGATGAAAAAACCAAAAACAGCCTGAGTTCCGACCAGATCATCATTCTTTCTTTCCAGATCCTCATCCTGATTATTGCCAGTTTCGGAGGATTCTGGGCGCTTCTGAACTTTGACGTGGGAGAAATTCTCGGGGCTGAATACGCGCGGCCTTCCATGAGTACATTCCAGGTTGGCCTGACCGCTTCGATTTGTTTCGGGATTCTGTTGAGTGTGATCAAATTGCGTAAACAGTTATTCTCACATGTAAAAGGATTATTTGCGCTTTTCAGCCTGGCAGTTCCGGTACTGATCTGGATCGGATGCATCTCACCGGTAAGTTTGCAACACCTATATTCCATTTTCCTGCTGGTATTGGGGATCATAGTTTTGGTCTACAGTGCCAAAAAATCCAATCTGACGGTAGCCAACTTTGCGCTCGGACTGATCGGTTTGGTGATGCTGTGCCGCTTTTTCGACCTGAAAATGTCTTTAACCGTGAAGGGAATCCTGTTCATTCTGATCGGAAGTTCCTTTTTTGTTGCCAACTACCTCATTCTAAAAAACAGAAAGCATGAAACCAGTAAATAAAAGACTCATCGGGCTGATCGCCATTTCGTTGATCCAGCTGACTTTCCCGCTTTTTTTCATCGCAGCCAAAGAACAAGTCATTGAAACCGGGAAAGAATACCTGTTCCGCATACAACCGGTTGATCCCTACGATTTTTTCCAGGGAAGATACGTGAGGCTGAATGTGCAGCCCTTGTTTTACAAAACAGATAAACCAGGCGATTTCAAACGCAACGACATCGTTTATGCCGAATTTGTACAGGATACCGCAGGAGTAAAAATCACGTCCGTTTCCCATAAAAAGACAAAGCATTCCCTGAAGCTGAAATTGTATGCAGAACCACGTAATACGCTATACATCCAATTGCCGTTCAGACGATTCTACCTGGAAGAAAACAAAGCTTTGACGATTGAAAACAGACTCTTAACAGACCGGCAACATACGAACTTCGTTCATGTAAAGATCCTGAAAGGCGATTTTGTCATAACCGACATCAGTTCCAACGGAAAATCGCTGATTACCGGCTTACCCGTTAAAACACCTGCATTAGCAAACAAAAACTAAGCGTTTTACCCGCGAAAACATTATAATTCAAAAAAGAATTCATTTGAGGCCGTTATTCGGTGAAAAAACTCGAAATTTGTGACTCAGTTAAAAATCAGCATGTCTATAAAAGATAAATACGAAGTGGTTATTGGTTTGGAGGTTCACGCACAGTTGCTGACCAAAACCAAAGCCTATTCTTCAGATCTCAACGAATACGGAGCGCATCCGAACACCAATGTGAGTGTAATTACTCTGGGCCATCCGGGAACTTTGCCCGTGATGAACAAGAAAACAATCGAGTTTGCTGTCAGACTGGGTCTGGCTTGCGGTTGTACGATTGCAGAGCACCAGCATTTTGCCCGCAAAAATTATTTCTATCCCGATCTTCCGAAAGGATACCAGATTACACAGGATACTACTCCGATTTGCACGGGCGGTTCTATCGTGATTAAGGGTGATGACGGTGCAGAAAAAACCATCGGTCTGACGCGTATCCACATGGAAGAAGATGCCGGTAAATCGATCCACGATGTGGATTTGTACGATACATTGGTCGATTTGAACCGCGCGGGAACTCCCTTATTGGAAATCGTTTCCGAGCCGGAAATCCGTTCCAGCCAGGAAGCATACAATTATTTGACAGAAGTGCGCCGTTTGGTGCGTTACCTGGATATTTGTGACGGAAACATGGAAGAAGGTTCCCTTCGCTGTGATGCCAATATTTCCGTTCGCCTGAAAGGTGCTGCTGAATTCGGAACGAAGGTCGAAGTGAAAAACATGAACTCGATCCGGAACGTACAGCGTGCTATTGAATTCGAAGTGGAACGCCAGATTGAAGCGGTGGAGAACGGAGAACGCATTTCACAGGAAACACGCAGCTTTGACGCTTTGAAAGGAATTACCATTTCCATGCGAAGCAAAGAAGCCGCAAACGATTACCGGTATTTCCCGGAGCCGGATTTACAGCCGATCGTTGTGGATGCAACTTACGTGAATTCCGTAAAAGCGAAAATGCCCGCTCTTCCGAGAGAATTGTACGCCAAATACACACAAGAGTTAAAACTTTCCGATTACGACGCTGGAATTCTGACCGATTCCAAATCGATCGCCCTGTTCTTCGAAGAGGTGATTTCGAACACGAAAAATTACAAATCGGCAGCGAACTGGGTCATGGGTGAAGTGAAATCTTACCTGAACCAAAACGGGTTAGAAATCGAAGATTTACCTGTTTCGGCGAAGCAAATTGCGGGAATTATCAACATGATCGAAGGCGGAAAAGTTTCCAACTCCGCTGCGGCACAAAAGCTTTTCCCGGCATTGATCGAAAATCCTGCTGCAGATATCGATGAACTAGCTGTCTCCCTGAATATCATTCAGGAATCCAATGCTGACTCATTAAAAGAAGTTATTTTGGGAGTTTTCGGGCAACACCCGAACGAAGTTTCCCGTTTTAAAGCAGGAGAAAATCAGCTGACAGGATTTTTCATGGGTAAAATCATGCAGGCTTCTGGCGGAAAAGCTGATCCAAGAACAACAAATACGCTGTTGCGTGAATTAATACAAACCGTTTGATGAACCGTTTTTCTTTTTTGAGTGTCCTTTTTTCAGGAATAGTCCTTTTCTCTGCTTGCGGAGACAACAACCTGGATGAAAAAACAGGATTGGAAAACAATTTCCACATCGAAGGCCATATCCAGGGTGCTGCCAACGAAAAACTGAAGATCGAAGCACAATCCCAGCAAGGAGTGATTTCCGTTGCTGAAACAACAACAGATGCTTCGGGGAATTTCGAATTGGACGGCAACATTCCAGGAATGGGGATTTACTCCATGACCTTGGGAGGAAACAGCAAAAATGCGGTCGTGATTCCTTTGGATGTCAACGATCAGCTGGTGGTGAATGCAACGAAGGAAAACTTTGCCATCACACCTTCTTTCTCCGGTACAAAATGGGCGAAACCTTTAACGAAATACATGGTACTGTTCGGCGATTTTGCCAAAAAGCAAATGGAGCAATTGCCTAACATCAAAGACCCTGAACAACAATTGGCCGCTTTCTCCCGCTTGAAACAGCCGATTGTCAAATTCTCCCAGCAGCAGATCCGCAAAGATCCAGGAAATCCGGTGAATATGATCCTGATCAATTTGATGATGCCGTCCCAGGAAGAAGGTTTCGCCAATTGGGATTCTCAAAACCTGGAAGATCTGAGAAAAATGGAAGCAGCTTTTCAGCGAAACTATGCCGATTCTCCGATCACCGGGATGATTTCCCAGCAGGTGGCAGCCATTGATGCACAATACCAAAGTTACCAGCAATACAATGCCGGAACGATGGCCGCTCCTGAAATTGCATTGAAAAACCCTTCCGGAACAGAATTGCGTTTGTCTGCTTTAAAAGGAAAAGTAGTCCTGATCGACTTCTGGGCTTCCTGGTGTGCTCCGTGCCGCAAGGAAAACCCGAATGTGGTTCGCATGTACCAAAAATACCGCAACCAGGGATTTGAAGTATTCTCCGTTTCCTTAGACCAAGACCCGGAAGCATGGAAAGGTGCAATTGCCAAAGACGGATTGATCTGGAAAAACCATGTTTCCGATTTGATGGGCTGGCAAACTCCACTAGTTCAGTCTTATGGTATCCAGGGAATTCCGCATACCGTTCTTTTGAACCGGGAAGGGAATATTGTAGGCGTTGGATTAAGAGGCGCAAAATTGGAACAGAAATTGATAGAACAACTGGCAAAAAATTAAGACTCAGCGCAGGCTGATAACAACTTACAACACAATGACTATGAAACAATTGATTCTTTGTTTGACACTACTATCCGGAATAGCTTTCGGCCAGAAACCGATAGATGTGGAAGTGAGCGGAAACATCTTCAACACAGCCGGAGACAGTATCAAGATCTCACAGTTTTACGGTTCTCACTACCAGGATTTCATCAGCGGAAAACTGGATAAAAAAGGGAATTATTCCCTGAAAGGAAAAGTTCCTGTGGCAGATTATTACGTATTGCGTTTAGGCCAGCAGCACATTAACCTCATTCTGAAAGAAGGATCCGTAATCCGCATCAACGCAGACGGAAACAATATCAATGCGTTCCATACCATTACCGGTTCCGATGAAAGCATCGCCCTGAATGAGTTTGTGGGACAAATGCAGTATTTCAACCAAAAGAAAGATTCTGCCATTACTGCCATGAAAGCAACTCCTGAAAACCAGGAAGCAATCAATAAGTATTACCAAACGGAATATTACAAGTTCTCGGCTTACAGACAGAAGTTCATTGCGGAACACGCGAATTCTCCGGCACTTTTACCGGTTGTAAGCACGCTTGACACCGATAAAGAATTATCTACTTACGAAGCAATTGTGAACCAGTTGCTGGTTGCTTTCCCTTCCTCTCCGAGTGTGCAGAATGCAAAAACCAGTTACGATCAGCTGAAAGCTCAGAAAGACAAGCAAAACTTCCTGGGCTCCGGAAAACCAGCTCCAAACTTCACGCAGAACGACGTAAACGGTAAACCGCTTTCTTTATCCGATCTGAAAGGAAAAGTGATCCTGTTGGATTTCTGGGCTTCCTGGTGCGGCCCTTGCCGTAAGGAAAACCCGAATGTGGTTGCACTTTACAACAAGTACAAAGACGCAGGCTTCACGGTTATGAGTGTGTCGTTGGATAAAGACAAAGCACCGTGGCTTGCTGCTATTGAAAAAGACAAATTGATCTGGCCGAATCACGTTTCCGATCTAAAATACTGGTCCAATGAAGTGGCGAAACTGTACCAGGTTTCTTCCATTCCGTTCACCGTATTGATCGACAGAGACGGAAATATCATCGATACCAAATTAAGAGGAGTGGAATTAGAGCAGGCGCTTAAAACAATCTTCGGATTCTAAGATGGAAATTCCAACAGGAAAGAAAATATACTTTGCTTCTGATTTTCATTTAGGTGTCCCGGTTGGAAAGTCGAGTTTTGAGCGCGAAAAACGCATCATTGACTGGTTGGAGCATATCCGGCAGGACGCTTTTGAAATTTACCTGGTCGGAGACATTTTCGATTTCTGGTTTGAGTACAAACACGCCATCCCGAAAGGATTTGTAAGGGTTCAGGGGAAAATTGCCGAACTGGTTGATTCGGGTATTCCTGTGTATTTCTTTACCGGCAACCACGACATGTGGATGTTTGACTATTTCGAAAAGGAGCTTGGAGTAAAAATCTACCGCGAGCCCATTCAAACGATTTATAACGGCAAGAAGTTCTTCATCGGTCACGGTGACGGTTTAGGCCCGGGAGATCGCGGATATAAGTTTATCAAAAAAGTTTTCGCAGCGAAATGGTCGCAATGGATGTTTGCGCGCCTGCATCCGAATTTCGGCATCGGGCTGGCGAATTATTTCTCCCGCAAAAGCCGCATTGCAACCGGTGATTCTGACAGTAAATTCCTGGGAGAAGATAACGAATGGCTGGTGCAGTATTGCAGGGAACAGGAAGCTATCAATCCGCAGGATTATTACATTTTCGGTCACCGCCACCTTCCGATGACTATCCGGATCAATGAAAGGGCCATATACATCAACCTGGGTGAATGGATTCACTACAACACCTATGCGGTGTTTGACGGGTTTGAGGCGAAATTATTGGAATGGAAGAAATAATTACGAATGCCGAATTGCGAATTCCTAATTCGTGTTCACACAAGTGTAACCAGGTTTAATTATCAATTATAAAGGATAAATTATCAAGAACAATTCATACTTGATAATTTATCATTGATCATTCCCTTTACTCCCCTTCTTTCTTTGGTTCCGGTTCTTTTGGTTTCGGGTCCTTCTTCTTTTTCTCTTTTTCCTTCTTTTGCTTGGTTGTGGTCGGCATCGCATCATCTTCTTTGCCGGAATTCGGAGTTCCGCCAAATGTCCGGATCTCTCTTCCCTGCTCATCGAAGACATGTTCTTCTACCAACACATCTTTTTTGTAAATCGCCGTACTTTTCAATTTACCGTCCGGGAAACGTTCTTCGAACAATCCTTCACGCACTTCTGTCTTCGTCATGGATTTCAATTCGCTGACAACCGCTATGTAATACAATTTCCCGGATTTGATCGGGCGGTTCACTCCTTTTGCCAGGTTATTCCCTTTCAGGATGGCATTTTCGCTCACTGCCTCTCCGCGAACTTCAGTCACCACGATATTTGCATCTTTCAAACTATCTAAAGCCTCTTTTTTCGTCTTTTTATCATACAGCATTTGTCCCAACGCATTCGCAACTGCTTCCGAAGGACAAGCAAATAATTCTGCGTATACGTACTGGTTTGGTTTTGCAGTGACCTTTTTATAATTTTCAATTGACTGAATGGTCTGATTGTAAAACAAGGTCTTAAACTCTCCGTTGCGCGAATCCATATCCCAGGTTTCCGTACGCAGGAGCTTTCCATCGTCGTAATAATAATGCTGAACACCGTGTTTCTTTCCTTCCTTGAAGTTCAACTCTTCAATGATCTTTCCTTCATTGTTAAAAACCAGGAAAGGGCCGTCCAACAAACCTTTTACATAATTTACCTGCTTGATACGCATTCCTTTCGAATTGTACGTAATTTTCGGGCCGTTCAATACGCCCTGGATGTATTTCTCATATTTTGCCGTATCACCTTTCGCGTTGTAAGTCAACTGAGGTCCTTCCAATTGTCCCAGTTTGTAGGTTTTCTCCCACGCAGGAATTTGTGTCGAATCGTTGAAATAAGTCCAGTGGCCGTCTTCCACTCCCTGAACGTGTGAACGGATTACCATGATACAACCCGATTTGTAATAAGTAGTATCGATTCCGTTTGCATAACCGTCCACGAATGTTACACGGCGCTCCAAAATCCCGTTCATGTGACAGGTTTCGCACATTCCGGAGAAAGGCATTTTCTGGGAACTGGTCACTACCCGTTTTCCGTCCTGAGACATTTCCAGTTTCTCATTACAATTTACCACTCCGGCAATTTTACCACATTCCCATTCCGTGTACCTTGCTTTGGAACGATCGGCAGCTTTCTGGTAACAGGGAACCGCTTCTTTTTTGGCAACTCCAAAATTGGGCTGGGCAGCAACCGCCAGCGAAAACAAACAAAACAATGCAACGAGGATTCTCATAGTTATGGATTTTACGACTTGAGAATGTTAGGATTTCAGGCTTTTAAGTCTTTCTATCCTGATGTTCTGAAGTCTTGATGTCTAATCAACCAATTATTGTTCCAACTTCAGCGAAAGTTTAGACAAAGCGTCCTTCATTCTTTTCGGAATCGGAATCGAACATTTATTTACACTGTCGTAGCAAACCAGCACGGAGCTTCCGGTGGTTTTAACTTCGTTCAGCACTTTTACTTCGTAAGATAAGGTAAAACTTTTTTCTCCGATGTGTTTCAGGTAGACAAAAATTTCAACAGGTTCATGCAGAAACACCGGTTTCAGGTATTCCAATTCGTTTTTTCGAAGGATTACACCTGTCTTCTTCCAATCCCAATCTGTTCCAAGCATCTGCCGGAAATAATGGATACGAGCTTCTTCGAAATAATTCAGGTAAACAGCATTATTAACGTGCTGCATCATGTCGCAATCGGAAAAACGAACTTGTAATCTATACGAATCTAACATCGCTTATTTTTTATCTAAAACACTATACTCTGAGTTGTTTGAAATGAATTCAGGAACAACTTCTTTCATCAGACGGACCAATCCGAGATTATCCGTTTTACCTATGGAATCCAGCAGGCTGTCAATGGTTTTGTAAACCTCCGGATCCACTTCTCTTTCAGATGCGATCAGGATCTTCGGATGATGCGTTTCCTGTACGTTTTCAGCATCGTTCAGAAGCTCTTCATACAATTTTTCACCCGGCCTCAATCCCGAATAGCGGATCTCGATATCTTTTCCAAGCTCCAAACCGGATAACTGGATCATTTTCTTTGCCAGATCTACAATTCGAACGGATTTCCCCATGTCGAACACGTAAATCTCGCCTCCGCTTCCCATGATTCCGGCTTCGAGTACCAACTGGCAAGCTTCCGGAATGGTCATGAAATAACGTGTAATGCGTTCATCAGTTACGGTTAGCGGTCCGCCCTGCTCAATTTGTTTCTTAAACAAAGGAATTACCGAACCGTTTGATCCCAATACGTTCCCGAACCGTGTTGTAATGAACTGTGTCTGGCCGTTATTCGCCGCTTGTGCAATGATCTCGGCAATGCGCTTGCTTGCTCCCATTACATTCGTCGGATTCACCGCTTTATCCGTGGAGATCATAACAAATTTGTGAACGGCTTTTTTATTGGATAAATCCACCAGGATCTTGGTTCCTTTCACATTATTCCTCACTGCTTCCGAAGGGTTCAACTCCATCATCGGCACGTGCTTGTATGCTGCCGCATGAAATACCCACGAAGGTTTGAAAGTATCGAATAACTTCTCCATGCGTTCTTCGTTGCAAATGTCTCCGATCACCACTTCGAATGCAGGAATGTCTTTCAATTGTTTCAATTCAAACTCCAGGTCGTACATAGCCGATTCGGCCTGATCGAGTAAGACAACCAATTTGGGCTGATACTCCAATACTTGTCGCACAATTCCCGATCCGATAGAACCTGCTGCACCGGTTACCAATACAACCTGGTCCTTCAACCCGTCGATCAGTTTATCCTGGTTCAGCACGATAGGAGTTCTTCCCAATAAATCTTCGATATTGACCTGCGCTATCTGGTTGGTGGTAAATGCACCGTTGATCCAGCTTTTGGGACTCGGTACTTTTTTCACTTCCACTCCTGCATCCATAGCTTTCTCCACAATGGCACTCCTTTTTTCAGGTTCCAGGTTTTGAATGGCTATAATGATCTGGTAAATGTTGTTTTTCTGAAGGATTTCTTCCAGTTTGGAGGTATGGAATACTTCCGTCCCTTCTATCCTGCTCCCCGAAATGCGGTTATTATCGTCCAGGAAACCGAATACTTTCAGGTTGATACGCACATCTTTTTCGATCATGCGTTTTGCAATAAGCCCGGAAACACCCGCTCCGTAAATCAGCACCAGTTTTTGCTCGCTGCTCGACTTTACAGATTCGAGGTAAAGCAATTTCACCACGAACCGGGAAACAGCCAACAGGAAAAAACAAAACACGTATTCGATTACGATCACCGAAGTCGGGAACAGGAAATAATCATCGATCCAATTGTAACGGACAATCCCTATAACGACGAACAGCGCCGAAGAAACGGTGGTTGCTAAAAAAAGTCGTTTAAAATCCGATGTGGAAGTATGCCGGACCAATCCTTTTTGAATTCCGAACAAGAGGAAAACAATGAGCCTGACAGCAAAAAAAACAATGATCGAATACTTGACGATTCCCAGCTCCATCTTCCATTGAGCCCCATCTGCCTTGATATCAAAACGAATCAGGTAAGCAAGCACCAAAGAAATCGCCGAAATGAATAAATCAATCAGAATTATAATCCACCGGGGCAAATTTTTTTTAGGAAACATGTTGATCGTGCTACTCATTTTGTTCACTGCAAATTTAAGCGAATAAATCAGGTAAACAACCCGCCATTTAAAGAAATCGTTTGTCCGGTAACATAATCGGATTCGTCTTTTAAGAGCCAGTCCATGGTGCTCAGGATGGTTTCCACTCCTCCCAGTCGGTTCTTCGGAATTTGAGCAATAATCTGCTCTTGCATTTCTTCCGAAACTTCGGAGATCATTCCCTGGTCGAAGTAGCCAAGAGCCAAAGCATTGCAGGTAATAGCGCCGTTTGCCAGTTCTTTGGCAACCGTTTTCGTAAGCCCCAGGATTCCGGCTTTACTTGCCGCATAGGCAACTGTTCCGGGAACACCTGTTTGCGCCACCACGGAAGAAATATTGATAATTCGTCCGTAATTATTGCTGCGCATGGAAGGAATCAATCCCTGGCAGAGTAAGAACGGCGCCGTCAGGTTTACCGCAATTACTTCGTTGAAATCAGCAGTGGCAAGTTTCCAGCTCATTCCGTTTTTTGAGATTCCGGCATTGTTGATGAGTACATCCACCCTTCCGAAATTGGCCAGGATACTGGCAATTAAATTCTTGACCTGGTTCTCATCTCTCAGGTCAGCTTTGAACCACGCGTGCTCAGCATTCACATCAAAAGGTTCTTGCTGAAACGTGTGTAAAGCCAATCTCACATCCTGCTTTTCAAAATGCTTCACCATTGACGAACCCAATCCACCGGTTGCCCCTGTAATCAGAATTACTTTTTTGTCCATTTATCTCTTATCTTTTTCACTGTTCTCCACCAAAACGGAGCATTGTTCCAGCTTACATGCGAATATACGATATCTTGCGCGCCGAAATTCAAATTAAATCTTCTGACAGATTCCACATTGGAACCACCAAAATCGAACTTTTTATCTTTGGAAGCAGCATATTCGATCGCGTGCAGCATCAATTTGTACATGCCCCCGGATTTTTTGGCTTCTTCCACCGTAGTTCCTTTCAGGTAAAGGACCGTAGAATCCGTTTCCAAAATCCAGATTCCTCCCAGCCACTTTTTTTCGTGGAGCAAATTGAATTGCACCAACCTTTTGTGGGAATACCGGTTTACCAATTTCTCCAGGATCGGAAGTGTTTGTCCATTGATTCCATGAATGCGGTTCTGAAGTTCATCTTGAAGCAGTTTCATCATGGCCGGAATGTTTTCTTCCTGTGTTACTGTAAACCCGGAAGCTTTATTCACCGAGCGTTTTGCCTGCTGGTTCAACTTGATTTTTCCCGGTTCCAGTTGCTGAAAAATGCGTTGATTCCCGCTAAATCCGTTTCCAAGCTGTAAATCCGCTACCGGAAATTCACGCTTCAGCGCGGCAATGAGTACTTCTTCGGAAACCGGGTCACCGATCCATTCCATATAGCGATTGAAAAACGGCGTCACCAAAACTTTCATTCCTCCTTTCACCACATACGGACAAGCCATTCCGGATTTACGGTCGTCTGAAAACAAGACAGACCAATATTCGGAGGTCGCATCCAAATAAATCGATTCTGAAAATACGGATGCCCGGTGCAATGAGACCAATTCATCCCATTGACGTTTTATTTCCGGAGAATCCGCGCTTACAAACTGCATGACCCGAAATTTACGAATTCATAGCGTGTTTTCGTCCTTGCAACAAAAGCTTCCAGTTGTTTCAGCGAATAATTGGTCATTCCTTTCGGATGTCCGATGACTACAAAGGTTTTCACCTGCCTGTTCGCATACCTTTTGGCTTGCTTCATTAACTGTGAAGCATAATAGCCGTCAGAACTCACGTGGTTCCAGGTTTTGTTCAATAAAACGGATTTCTTTCTTCCCGGCTGGGCCAGAAAAGATCCGTCGCCGATCATTTTGTGATCAGCAGGATTCAATCGTCCCAAAGCGTATAACCGCCAATAGAACAACGGCGAAAATTCCCAGGAAGCAATCGGAATTTCCAGGAAATAGCCATCCGTTTCCGCTTTTGTAACATCCGATCGAAAGCGATACGGGTTTCGAAACGGTGAAACAGCTGTAAAATCAAATTGGTAATGCGCCGATTCGAATTTTCCTCCGGGAAATACCGTGGAATCTTTTTCAATTTCCAGTTCCCGGAACACTTTTTCGACCTGGCTAAACGGTTGGATACACCAGCCTCCTGCGCGGTATGTTGTTGGTTTCCTTCCTGCAAACTCTGAAAGGAACCGGTGATATTTACGGACAATGGTTTCTGCTTCTTCATCCGGGAAATCGGATAATTTGTAGCAGCCATCGGTTACAACCACCCATTTTTTGCCGTCGTAATGTGATTTTTCCCAATGCGGATGAATATGCAGCTGAACTTCACCATTCAATTCCAGTATTTCATAAAGCTGGTTTTTGATGCGCTCGAAATCGGCTTCCAGTTCCGGAAACTGTTCCTTGTATTCCCGGAGTTTGATCAGAAAACCGACATCTACGAAGAAAACCATCGGTATAGCGTGTTTCCGGGCAATTGCCAACAATCGATCGGTTGGCTCAATCATGCATTTTTGAACGCTTCCGGTGTTTGTTCCGAAGAACAGTTCGTAATCAAATGTCAGAATCACCTGCATACTGCGAAGATAACCGAATTTGAGTAGTTGGAGTTCTAAATTCACGATATTGCGTATTACCGCGTCAATATTGGGCAAATAGACACATGTCTATCCGTCATCTTGAACTCGAAATCGCCTGCTTTGCAAAATCTATTGTATTTTAGAGGACTTCAAGACTTTAGGACATCAGGATATTAAGACTTCATTTGCTTTGAGCAGTCATTTCAGTCTTATATCCTAAAATCCTGAAGCCTAATATCCAAAAAATGAAAGAAATTGAGCGGAAATACCTGGTAAGCGATGCCATCTCGGATGTGGTCAAATACCTGCAATCCAAAAAAATAAGACAAGGATATATTTCAGATATCGACGGAAAAACGGTTCGTGTACGTACCAAAGGCGAAAAAGGCTATTTAACCATTAAGGGAAAATCGGTCGGGATATCGAGAGATGAGTTTGAGTATGAGATTCCGCTGGAAGACGCCAATCAATTACTGGCTGATTTTTGCGCGAAAGTCCTGGAAAAAGAACGCTACGAGTTGGTGGTCGGTGAAAAGAAATGGGAAATCGACATCTTTCACGGCAAGCTGGAAGGTTTGAAGATTGCAGAAATTGAACTGGAATCGGAGGACGAGGCCTTTGAATTGCCGAATTGGATTGAAAAAGAGGTTAGTTCGGATGTACAGTATTATAATTCAAAACTGATTGAAAAGGCATGACTTCGGCTTCGCTCAGTCACCTTTTCAATTATAAAACCTCCGCTCAACACTTCAATAAAAGAAGGTTGAGCGGAGTCGAAACCTACTTTTTCAATTCTTTATCAATTTCACCGAAGAAATACCTGCAAGTGCTTCTTCCCCACCAATACGGTTTATCCACATCTTTGTAAGTAATCAAATCGTATTTTGCCTGCGCTTTTTCAAAATAAGCCTGCGCATTTTTAGCACCACCTCCGAACATTTTCGGCGTGTAGAAAGTAGATATCCCTTTCAACAGGTAAATGTGCGGATTGTTTTCATTGATCGCTTTTGCAGCTTTCAGGTTCTCATCGAAGATTTTTCCGTATTTCTGCCAGCGGTTTTCAGGATCTGCCCCGATTCGCGCATTTGCAATCAATGCTTTCATGATGTGCACTTCATCTGTCAAAGGACATGCTTCAATTTTGGTCAATTGTTCTTCGGCATTGTTTACCAGCACATCTTTAATTGCTAAAGTCGGTTCGAAATATGACATCTGCACACAGGAATAAGCATAGTAATAAGCCGGCATCCAGTTTTCCGGGAACTTTTCTTTTACGAGGGCCAACTGCTCGGATTTAGCTTTCCAGCCTTCCAGCGTGTAAGTTGAATCAAAGGTCGCACAAATCGGTTCCAATTCCTTTTTGATCTCATCCTGCGCATTTGCTTGAAGTGTAAATGCCAAAACCACTGTTAAAATCACTTGCTTCATAATCTGTAATTAAATTTCATCTTTATTAAATTCCTTCAGAGACAGGTTGAACCCGAAGAAAATATTGAAATAGAACGGAGGTTTTACTTCATATCTCTGACTTCCGTCGTAACTATACCTGTAGCCCAAAACATTGTGCTGATTGGTAATATTATCTAAACTAATATAAAAGACCGTAAAGAACTTTTTAATGGTTGTTAAATATGCCGCCGTGAAAGCAAGATTGTGGTAATCCGGTGAACGGTCTCCCAGGAACCGGGTGCTGGACGGATTGTAATACGGTCGTCCGCTTGCGTAACTATACGTCAGGGAGAAACTCGTTTGAAGCTTCATAGAGAAATACTTCATCACCACATTCAGGTTGTGATCGGAAACATAGTCGGGAGTGACTTTGCTGATGTAGTTTTGGTACAAGCGTTTCGTGTCGATGTAGCTGTATGAAATCCAGTAATCGAAATTCTTGATCGATTTTTTATCTCTCCAGAAAACATCAATTCCCTGCGCGTAACCGGATCCGCTGTTATCAACCATTCCATAATTGAAACGGAATGCATTCGGTGTGTAAGCAACACCTTGTTCACGGATCAGCTGATCGTAGGATTTGTAATATCCTTCCAGACGGAAAATCCGGTTTTTGGCGATGATCTGGTAATTCGCCATCAAATGCAGTGCTTCCTGGAAATTCGGGCGGTATCCCTGCATCAGGTAGTTTTGCGAAGCCAGCTGGTAGAAATATCCCGAAGCCAATGAAATCTGGCTCGTTTTGCTGGTCTTGATCGCCATGGCCAAACGCGGGGAAATATTTCCCTTTGCCAATAATTTCGAGTATTCCGCACGCACTCCGGGTTTGATTGCAAAATTGCGGAACGGGATGATATCTGCTTCCACGTAACCGGCGCTCAGCATTTCTGAAAATTGCCCGGTTAAAGTATCAAAAGTCTGACGGTACTGGAAATGCTGCAATTCCGAACCGATCACCATTTTAAAACGGTTTCCTGCTGTGTAGATCAATTCGCCGCGTCCCTGAACACGTTTGTCATTTCTGGTTGAAATCAACGTATCCCAGGTAATGTCATCATCGTTGTTACTTAAAGAGAATCCTACGTAATACAACCACTTGTCGTTGATGAAATTCTTGAAGGTCGTATTGACGTACGTATTCTGGTTTTTCAGTCCGAAGCGCATGTTTGCTCCCGCTACTCCCGGATTCGGGATCTCCAGGCCGGAACTGTTATAGGTTTGATTGAAGGTTGTTTTGAACATTCCGCGTGTGGAAGTTTTAGCTACATATCTTCCGGAAAAGCCAAAACCCTGCGGAGCCTCGTAGAATTTCACGTTTGATTTCGCCAATGCCAGAAAGGGAGATAAATTCTGGTAGAACCCGGTAAATTCTACCGCGCTGTTTTCCATTAATTTGGATCCTCCCAGGAAAATACCGGCAAAATTAGCCCCTATATTGATGTTGGTCTGATCCGGCAAATCCAAGGTCGATAAATCCAGGACGGAAGACAAAGCTTGTCCGTAACGCGCCGTGTACCCACCGGTACTGAAAGCCGTTCCTTTAAACTGGAAAGGATTGAAACGGGTTCTTTGCGCAACTCCCGGAACAGAACTTCCGAAGGCATTTTGCGCCACCAAACCATCCACAATAAACGATGTTTCGCTCACATCTCCTCCGCGAACCATTAAACCGGTTTGATCTCCTCCGTTTCGCTGCACACCCGGAAGTGTTTGAATAGCACCGGCAATATCTCCCTGTCCGCCGGCTGTAGTTACAATATCCAGCGGGTCGAGAATGGCTACAGTGCGGTCGTTGGATGCCGACATCGTTCCTGCCGAAATAACAACTTCTTCAATAGCTTTTGATTGTCTTACTTTGACATTTTGGGTAAGCGGCGCTCCTGTGAGGTTCACTTCGATCGCTTGTTCTTCCAATTCGTCACCCCGGATAACCAGCGTTTGTTTACCGGTCATTTTAGTAGTCAGTTTGTACGCTCCTTTTTCATCGGTTTGAGCTCCGTCAGTTGTTCCCTTCACGAAAACAGTGGCCATAAAAACAGGCTTTCCGCTTTGGTTCAGCACCGTTCCTTCAATCGTAGTTTGCGCCGCCAAATAAATGGGAATCAAACCTATAAGCAATAGTAAATACTTCATAACAAAAAATTACGAGGCTAAATTAGATTGAAAAAAAAGAAAACTGACCCTAAAATCGGTGAATTGATTTCACCCATCGGTCAAAAGCAGTTTATAACTTGTCGCTTTCCAAATCGGTCTTTTGGGTGTCAAACACACTCGACCCGATACGGATGGTGAACCATTCCAGGAACAATTCCAGCGTTGGTTTGGGGTATTCTTCATCGGAATCAACCACAGCCAGGCACTCATTTTTCATGATTTTCTTGAAATGCGCTTCGATCAGCGGTTCGTATTCAAAAAAGTCTTCTTCGATCAGGTACAGGTTTCCTTCCAGGTCGTCTGTTTCATCAAAATCAAATTCCGGATCGTGTTGTTTCGCCCAATCGCAAAAGGCTTGTTTCGGTTCTACGTAAATGTATCCTCTGTTTACTACTTTCATATTTGTTGATTTTAGGACATTATGATATTAGGATATTAAAACTTTACTTTAGTCTTAAAGTCCTGAAGCCTTAACATCCTGGCGTCCTTTTAATTCTGTTAACTCCCCTTCTTTCATCGTCGACCAGCGTGTTTTCTTCCTGCCCGGTATTTCCAGCACATAAATCCAATTGCGGTCTTTTTCCTTTTCATTCAGGATACCAATCAATTCTTCCGTTTTAATCGGTGCTTGTGATTCCAGGTAGATCAAATGATTCACTCCGATCAGGAACAAGGAATTCCTGCTTTGTTTTTTGAACTGTGAACCGACCTGGTAAGAAGTACATTTGGGCCCGTAACAATCAATCCAGTTGAAAAAGGCATTTTTTGTTCTTAAACTGTCTTTGAATTCGTAGTGAAGCGCTACAATACTGTCTTTCTGATTGAACAGGTACCATTTTTCCATTTTGGAAGGCCCGAAACGATCCGGGAACAACAAGCTGTCGAGCACAAACCAGGACGCATCTTTGTAAAGGGAATCGAAGGCTGTCAGAAAATATGCTTTTTTGGGCTTTTCATCTTTGATCTCTACTTCTTTTTTGTCGTCATCGATGTGATCGAATTTATCGGAAGTGTGGGAAATATCTTCCAGCGAAATTGTCTTGTCCGCATCATTGTCTGAGCAGGAGACAAGCCATGTTAGTGTAAATGCGGTAAAGAATATCGTGAATAGCTTCATACCTTATACTTTCTTCAATTGTTCTATTGTAAACCTCACATCTTCCGGGGAAATATCCAAATGTGTTACCAAACGGATCATTCCCGGCCCGAATGCTGAAACCTTTACTCCCAACTCTCCGAGCTTTTGAATGTAGGAATCCCGTTTTGTTTCCTCCTTCAAAATTACAACTAAAATGTTTGTCTCGACGGGCAAACTGCTTTCGATCCAACTGCACGCCAAAAAAGCACTTTCCAATTGTTTTGCTCTTTCATGGTCTTCTGCAAGCCGGCTGACATTGTTCTTCAAGGCATACAAACCTGCAGCAGCTAAAAATCCGGCCTGGCGCATTCCGCCTCCCATGACTTTGCGCACTCTTTTCGCCTGGTGAATGAAATCTTTGTTTCCAACCAATAACGATCCTACGGGAGCTCCCAGCCCTTTCGACAAACAAATGGAGATCGAATTGAATTGGGAAGCGTATTTTTTGATTTCAACGCCGTTTACTTCCAATGCATTGAAAATCCGTGCTCCGTCCAAATGAAGCGGAATATTTTTTGACCGGGCCAATTGCGCAATGGCTTCGATATCACCGAAATCATAAACGGCACCACCACCGCGATTGGCCGTATCTTCCAGGGAAATTAATTGGGTAACAGGGAAATGTACATCATCCGGCATGATCCACTTTTCGATTTCCGCAGCAGTCAAACGTCCTCTGTTTCCCTGTAACAAACGCACGGAAGCACCTGAATTCTTTGCAATTCCTCCGCCTTCGTATTTATACACATGACTTTCTTCGTGACAAATCACTTCTCCGCCCGGTTTCACATGAATGTTGATTGCTATCTGATTGGTTTGCGTTCCGCTTGCACAAAATAATGCAGCTTCTTTTCCAAAAAGCTGTGCGGCATAATCCTGCAATTCATTGACCGTCGGGTCTTCTCCATAAACATCATCGCCCACAGAAGCACTGAACATCGCATCCAGCATTTCTTTGGAAGGCTTGGTAACGGTATCTGAACGAAAATCAACGGTATACGGATTCATACTTTTTTTGTGGCAAACTTAGATCAATTCCTTGTAAAATCGACAGGAACGAGACTTTTTTTCGATTTTCCGGATACAAAATAGCACTTCCTCAAACTTTGAGGCACAAAAAAACCATCTTTCCGCACAAAACGAAAAGATGGTCGATATCTTTAATAAAGATTTACAGGCTATTAACGCTTGTGGAAACCTTCGTCAGAAACTGTCAATTTTTTACGGCCCTTGCGACGACGTGCAGCCAATACTTTACGTCCGTTCTTAGTTGCCATGCGGCTACGGAATCCGTGCTTGTTTCTTCTCTTTCTTACAGACGGTTGAAACGTTCTTTTCATGATCTATACTTTATTCGAATGTTCTTATTGCTTTCTTAAATCCCTCGAAATGTCAGACATTTGTCAGAATGGGGTGCAAAGATAGGTAGATTTTCTAATTTTTCAAGTTTTAATTGAAAATAATCGAAAAAAAAGTTTGTTTCAATCGATCACCTATTACTTTTGTGTTACAAAATTAGGAAAAAGATGTTGCGACCAAAGCAAGCGAAGAAAGAAAAGATCCAGTTAACACGTGACAGCTATAAAAAGGCCCGCAAACTTTTTCATTATTTGAAACCTTACCGGTTCCAATATGCGGTCGGCTGGATTTTCCTCGTACTTTCTACATCCGTCGGGTTGATTTTTCCCATTTTGCTGGGACAATTACTGGGTCTGAGCAGCGGTTCACAAACCAGTATGGCAGAGGCTATTAAAGCAATTGATCTTTCCAATATTACAACCGTTGCTGTAGCACTTTTCGCACTTTTCGGCGGACAAGCAGTTTTCAGTTACTTCCGCGTAGTTTTGTTCACCAATGTGACTGAAAAAGCCTTGCGTGATTTGCGTTACGATGTTTTCCAGCGCATGCTTCACCTTCCGATGGATTTTTTTAACCGAAATACCGTTGGTGAGCTAACCAGTCGTATTTCTGCCGATATTACCCAAATCCAGGAAACACTTCGCACTACAGTTGCTGAATTTTTCAGACAAGTAGTGATGGTTGTCGGAGGAATTGCCTACTTGACTTTCGTGTCCTGGAAGCTTTCCCTGATCATGCTTTCAACAGTTCCGGTTATTATGATCGTGGCTGTTTTGTTCGGAAGATTCATCAAACGTTTATCCAAAGATGCCCAGGACCAAACTGCCAGCGCAAATGCCATTGCAGAAGAGTCTTTAACCGGAATCGGGAATATCAAGGCTTTCACCAACGAAAACTACCTCATCAACCGCTTCAAGAGTGCAATTGAAGAAATACGCCGCCTGAATATCAAAAGCGGGATTTGGCGAGGTTTATTCATCTCTTTCATGGTTTTCTGCATGTTCGGATCGATTGTCTTTATCGTTTGGCAAGGACTGTTGATGACCCAGGGAACTCACCCGGAACTGAGCCAGGGAGATTTGTATTCCTTCCTGATGGTGACACTGCTGATGGCAGCAAGTATCGGTTCACTTCCTGAATTTTATACGGGAATTCAAAAAACGATCGGTGGAACGGAAAAGTTGATGGATATTATCAATGAATCCAGTGAGTCTGAAATTTTCAAGGGAACAAACAAACCGGAAATTGACGGATCAATCCGTTTCGAAAATGTGCGTTTCTCCTACCCGCAGCGTTCGGAAATCGAGGTTTTGAAAGGTATTTCTTTCGAACTGAACCGCAACGAAACTTTGGCTTTAGTCGGTACTTCCGGCGGTGGAAAGACCACGATCTCTTCGTTGGTACTAAATTACTACAAAGTCAGCCAGGGAGCGATTTATTTCGGCGACACCAATGCGGACGCCATCGACATTAAATATTTACGCGAACACATTGCGATCGTTCCGCAAGACGTACTATTGTTTGCAGGAACCATCTTCGAGAACATTGCATTCGGAAGGCCGGGAGCAAGCGAAGAAGAAATCATCAGTGCCGCAAAACAGGCAAATGCTTACGATTTCATTACGAGTTTCCCGGATGGTTTCAAAACACAGGTCGGAGATCGTGGAATCCAGTTATCCGGCGGTCAGAAACAGCGTATTGCCATTGCACGCGCCATTTTGAAGAATCCGACTATTTTGATTTTGGACGAAGCTACATCTGCTTTGGATTCCGAATCGGAAAGAGTGGTTCAAGATGCTTTGGAAAAATTGATGCAGGGAAGAACCTGTATTGTCATCGCACATCGTTTGAGTACTATTCGCAATGCGGATAAAATTTTGGTGCTTCAGAACGGACAGATCGTTGAAAGCGGAAATCACTCGGACCTGATGGCAACCAGTGGTGCTTATTCGGATTTGGTAAAAATGCAGATTAATTTGGGATAAATTCATGAATTTACTTGTTTATAAATTTGTGAACAGACTCAAATACAACTGATTAATTTTCAGAAAGATACCGAGATTTTTTTTTTGGGAATTCGTGAATCTTTATAGTACACATTCCTGGTTGTGGAATAACCAGATTCCTCTATGTCAGAACCCATGATTCACATATTCAAGCCCCCATTTATGCAATTCATCAATACTGGGTTTTAGCTTTTCCCCTTTTGTTGTTAAAGTATATTCTACCGTTGGAGGAACAGTTGCAAAAACTTCCCTCTTAACGATTCCGTTTGCTTCCATATTTTTCAATTCCTTCACCAGCATGCGGGTATTGATGTTGGGAATCAAACGTTCCAACTCACTGAAGCGTTTCTTCCCGGTAAACAACGCGTAGATAATCGACATCGACCATTTTCCGCCTATTACCCCCAAGATTTCCTGAAGCGCACATCTTGCTACATTTTTTTCATTTTTTATTTCAGCCATAACCCATTGATTTAATTGAATACTTTAATTTGTGTTATTACTATACATTCGTGTTACTACTTTCAAAAGTAAAGTTTTGTATTTTACTTTGCAACTCATTTTCAAAATAATCAATATGAAGGATTTAAAAAACCGGCAAGTTGCCTTAATAACCGGTGGAACAAAAGGCATCGGAAAAGCCATTGCAGACAAATTGAGCAGCAAAGGAATCCAGGTGGTAGTAACTGCCCGGACTGCACCGAAAGAAAACACAAACGGACACCATTTTATAGCAGCAGACTTAACTCAAGCGGGAAGTGCGGAAAAGATCGCAAAGGAAATCGTAGAAAAGTACGGCAAACTGGATATCATTGTCAATAACGCAGGAGCCAATTTAAGCCCGGGCGGTGGATTCAATGAACTTTCCGACGAACATTGGTTAAATGACTGGCAACTGAATTTCATGTCTGTAGTACGCATCAACAAAGCGTTATTGCCCCTGATGCTGGAACGAAAGAACGGAGTAATTATTAACGTCTCAACAGGAGCTGCCAAACTACCGATCTGGGAAATGACCATGTCTTATTCGTCTGCAAAAGCAGCATTGAATGCATACAGCAAAGCATTGGCAAGCGAAGTAGGTCCGAAAGGCATACGGGTGAATGTTGTTTCTCCGGGAGTTGTCAAAACACCTTTAATGCTTGAATTCATTGAGAATATCGCGAAATCATCAGCCATTAGCTCAGAAGAAGCATTCAAAATTGTCATGGACAAAGTGGGTACGTCACTGGGCAGAATGGCTGAACCGAAAGAAATTGCGGATCTGGTAGCCTTCCTGGTATCTTCGGAAGCGAGCTATATTACAGGAACCAATTATTCCATTGATGGCGGAGCATTGCCGACTGTCTGATTTCAATTTCCGAATTCATAAATTTACTTGTTCATAAATTTGTGAACAGACATTCAAATAACTACTTAACAATCAGTTGATTAAATATTAAACGATTAAAAAAAATCAGATCAATTTAGGTTGATTCTGAAAACATCTAAGTCATAAACAATGTTTGTTTTTTGGGGAATTTGGAAAATTGGGTGTTCCCAAAGATATAAACACACTACTATTTAAGATACTGATTATCAACAACAAAACTTTTTTACTAAAAAAAACGCAGATCTCCGGACCTGCGTTTTTCTTTAAACCGTAACTACTTATTTCACGATCAGCAACTTCCTGGTGATTGCGCTACTTGAAGTGTTGATCCGAACGATGTATTCGCCGGCCTGAAGTGTTTGTGTATCAAAAAAAGCAATGGTACTTCCTGCAGGAATGATCTTCTCCATCACCATACGGCCTGTCATATCCGCCAGGCCAACTGTCAGATTCTCTTTCACCAGGCCATTTACCTGAAGCGTTACCAAACCATTTGCCGGATTCGGGAAAAGATCGATATTCAAATTCTCCAATTCGGATTGGGTCAATCCGGCAGTTGTCGGTGTGTAAGTGGTGGTGGTCTCCCCTACCGAAGTAACTTTTGTGACTACTTTGTTTCCGTAAAACGTAGGACCAACCACGTACGGATAGGCAGAGTTCCAGTTTTCATCCACGGTAGCAAAATAGCAGTAAATCCCTGCAGGATATTCCGGCGTGACGCAGAAACGTCCGTTGTGAATATCGAGATAATCTGAACTGGCAGGAGTTGTAAATTCATAATCTTCGCGGAAATAACCCAAAGGATAAGTTGCATTCACATTCGGGCCGGCAGTGACCGAAGTTCCGTCGTAATAGATATTTCGGACGGTGATATTCCGGAGCGAAAAAGAAGATTTCATGCGCACTATTCCACCTGTCCCGTCTGCATTCTTAAATCCATAAGCTCCGTAAATCGGAAACCCGTCATAGGCATAACCGATTAAGGGTGAATGCTGCGTACTGTCAATCGCGTACAATCCATCCGAATCGTAGAGGTTACAAACCGTGGAAATGACTTGCAGATCCAAATCAAATGCGCTTGGATTCTGATGATGGTGGTAATTTCCCATGGCAGGATGGCCTTTCGCACAGTCAAAACCGCCTCGTTCGCCTACAACTGCATCGCGGTTCCAGACACCGTCTCCCATTCCTCCAAGCGGACCACCGGCAAGAGCATTCGAAGAATTCTTCCAGGAAACTCCATCGCGGTAATCAAACAAGGCAACACCGTTGATAAACACACCGATATTCCCACCGGTTGTAGCGGTAAGTGTTCCCGTATTTTGTGTCGGATTGAGAGGGATTTTAAAAATCGCGTTCTGATCTGTTGCCTGGCTTGGGTTTCCATCCAGAAAAGGGCCGGTCGGATAAGAAGGGATCCCATTGGTCGTTACGTAAACCCAGGAAGCAGAATATTGGATCAATTGCGTGTTTACAGGGACATTATCCTGAACGGGTGTTGAATTTCCGCTCACATAATGGCTTCCCATCAAAGTGGTATTTTGCAACCAGGAAGTGATTGCCGGACCTTGGGAAAAGCCTATTCCGGAGGAAATAGAAAATAGAATCATTGCAGCTGTCTGTTTCATAGTATAAAGCATTTAACCGGTTAGACGACGCTTTTACATGAAACCCTCGCATCAAACAAAATAACCTGTTTCTCTCATTCCCTGCTGGTAAACCGGATTTCTTATTCTCTATAAAACCGGTCCATTCATTAAACCAATGAAGGCAACATGAACAAACCGGCTTTTCTTACGCATATATAGAGGTAACAATTTACTGCAATGCAATTTTTGAATAACTTACTTTTCCGTTATTCGTCACTTTTAAGGTAAAAACACCGGAAGATTCCTTTGAAAGATCAATGATTTGTTCATTTCCGGTAAATTGAGTGGAATAAACAAGCTGACCTGTCGTGTTGTAAATTTCCAGCTCTACATTCCCTGAAACATCCGGCAATTTTAAATTGAAAATTCCATTCGACGGATTCGGAGCAACCTCGGCATCCATTTTCTGAATTTCTTTCACAGATAGCGGTTCCGTAAAACAAGTAACCCCTGAAGAAGGAATGGTTATGTTTGCACCCATGGTAATATCTGCTGTTTCAGGAGCACCATAGTAGGAAGTCCCTAAAATATAAGGGAACTCAGGAGTTCCGTTTCCATCGATCGTGATAAAATAGGCATATGTGCCGGATGGATATTCCGGTGTCACACAAAAACGCCCGTTGTATATATCTAGGTCTCCACCGTTGGCCTGTGACCACGCGTAGTCTTCCACATAAGTTCCTAACGGATAAGTAGCACTGACTGCAGGTCCGTATTGGCCGGAGTTCAATACTGTTCCATCGGGAAGAGTGGTTCGTGTGGTAATATTTCTCAAAGCAAAACCGGTTTTCATACGCGTAATACCACTTGAAGCATCTGTTGCTGTCACATAACCGTAAGGGCCGTAAATTGGATAACCATCAAAGGCGTAACCGATAATCGGTGAATGCTGGGTAGCCGGAGTTCCTTCGTACAATCTTGTCGGGTTTGCATGGCTGTGGTATGCACCTTGCTGTTGAGGATGGGCGCCCATGGTAGTATCCAATACAAATCCTTCGGAAAGGTAAACTTCCACATTCCAGGTCCCTACTCCCATTCCATTGTTATTCGTCCCGTTGTAGTAATGAGCATTTGATAACCCGAAAGCAGGAACACCGTTATTTAATAAGGCAATTGCTCCAACCATAGGAACAGCTGTTTTTGTGACTGGAACTGTAGGTACTCTTGGAAAACGGTAGGTATAATTTTGCTCTGTAGGAGCACCCGGATTCAAAAACCGCCCCATGTTGGTGGTCATCCCGTCTGACTGGGTCCAGACATAAGTGTTGTTATAACATACTTTAGTGACATTTGCCAAAACGGTTGATGTATAAAACACATAAGTTGGCGGGCCTGCCTGTCCGGCGGTATTTTCCCAGTAACTAGCAAATTCTCCCTGATTCATAATCCAGTTATCCAAACCGGTTTGAGCTTGTGTTTTTAAGCTGATTAAAGCCAAAACAAGCAGTGCTGTTTTTTTCATGCTTATTGAATTGTTCGTGGGTATTGAAATTGTTTATTGTTTAAAAAGGTATAGTCTGTCAATGTTTTCAGGAAAGCGATGATGTTCCTTTTATCTTCTTCCATCAGGTTGATCCCGTTCTTTAATTGCGAAGCGAGTGTCGGTGAGGAATGAATGGCTGATGAATAATGGAATAATACCATCTGAAGGTTCCGGTATCTACCGTCGTGCATATAAGGAGCGGACCGCTCGATATTCCGCAATGTAGGAACCTTGAATTTGAGAGAATCGGCACTTTTTTGAGTGATTTTCATCCGGCCGATGTCCTGAAGCGTGGAATCGGGAGCCAGGCCATTATTCTGAAAAGTCTGGTTTGTAAACAAAGGTTCTGAGTGACAGGAAGCACAATGTTGTTTGAACAAAGCATATCCTTTGTTTTCAGAATCGGTAAACTGAACACCCGCTTCGCCCCGCATCACGCGGTCGTATTTGGAATCGGAGCTTACCAGAGTAAGCATGAACTGCGAGATGGCTTTCAAAAAACGTTCGCCGGTGATAGTTTCCGAATGAAAAGCATTTTTGAAAAGCTGCCTGTATTTTTCCTGCTTACGGATCTTTTGAAGCACATTCGGCAAGGTTTCATCCATTTCCAGGTGGTTTTCCAAAGGAGCAAGTGCCTGCATATCGAGATGATTGACCGCTCCGTCCCACATAAACGTTTTTCCCCAGGCCAAATTCACCAAAACCGGGGAATTCCGTGTTCCGATGCGGTCTTTGATTCCATGGCTCAATGCGTGATCTGCGTGTGTGAATGCATTGTAGGGAGAATGACAACTTGCGCAGGAAACCGAACTGTCTGAAGACAAAACCGGATCGTAGAAAAGAACCCTGCCTAATTGCACGGTTGCAGAATCCAGGGGATTCTTTTTGAAATTATAGACCGGTTCAGGCCAATGCGCAGGTGTTTTCCAAAGTCTTTCCGTATAACGAAAAGAAATTGTCAGTAAAATGACCAGCAGGCAAACCAGTTCAACCTTTTTCATCGTTTCAGGTCAATGGATTTAGCCAGCAATCGGGCATATTCAACAGCCCGGGAACCCGGCGACATTACTTGTCGTTCTGTTTTGCCGCTTATAACACGCTCCAACAGGAAATTCAGGTCGATAGTTATTTGCGGGGTTTTCCCGGAATCTGTTTTCAATACAATTTGCTGTGCACCGAAAAATGGATGAGCGTACCCACCGAGATGCAACTGAAATGCTTCTTTTTCCGGCGTTAAGAACGTTCCTTCCAGTTTGCAGTTGATATAACCGCTTTGCCAACTCCAGTACATGCCGTGCATCGGGTCCAATGCTCCGGCCATAGCACCTGAAGTATTTGTAGCGCTATCTATTCCGAATAAAAAACGGATTTCGTCCACTTCAAAGGCAGCTATACCCGGAAAAACCAATTTTCGTGTCGAATCAATTTCAAAATCCACCAAATAAGCCGGAACCGGATCCCGGAATGTCAGCTGTCCGTTATGATAAAACTCAAATTTCGACAGGTAAAACCGTGCCTGCTCCAGCTGGAAAGAATAAGCGTCTGATTGAACAGGAGTATTTAAACCGATGGCCTGATTCTCACATTTCAGGCTTATGTCCACGGTCAATTGTCCCCACCCGAAAAGTGGTACCAGGAACAGGCAATATGTGGCAATTTTAATCAAGGACGAGGTCTTTTTCCGGGTGAAAACAAGTGAGCAATTTCCCGGTTCAGGGCTTTAAACTGTTTTTTCTGATCCGGCCTGCACAACTTCTGTATGTCTTTGAAATGATTGAAATGAATATGCTCGATCTTTGCTTCCACCTTCAAAATTTCCTGCAATAAACTATCTGAAAAAGGTTCATCCAGGTTTGCGTAGAGTTTTTGTTTTTGCTGCTGCAATTCTTTTTGAGCGTTTTCAATTGCACTTCTGTGGCCTTGTATCAACACATCGTATTCGGCTACCTGCTTCTCATCGAAGTGTAATCTTTCGATAATTTCATTCCGGGGCCCGTGATGCCTTCTCTCCGGAGCCATCCACCATTTGTAAATGAACAAAGCATTACTTAGCAGCAATACGACTATGAATCCGTTCCTGATCACTGACTTTTTCATGGGTACAATTGATTGGAAGGTGTCAAATTCATTTCTGAAACCAGATTCGCATCGGTTTCGGAGGAACTTTTTGCCCCCAGCACCAGGATGTTCAAAGTGATGATCATTGCAATTCCCGCCAGGTAAATCACTGTCTGCTTCGTTGAAAGCTTTTCGAGCAATTGTTCCTGCACTTTCGCCTGGATACGCGTAAAAAGGAAGGGCGAAACTTCTGCCGCTTCTATTTTTTCCAGGATATGTAATGAATCTTTTTTCATGCTGTTCATTTTTTAGACGACATTTTGAAGGTTAACCCTCGCTGTCCGTTATTTTTTTTGAAAGATTTGTTTTTGCCCGCTGCACCAAAGATTCTACAGCCTTCGGTGTAAGCTCCATAATCACTGCTATTTCAGCCAATGGAAGCTGCTCTATTTTATTCAGGATTAAAGCAGTTTTTTGATTATCCGGAAGTTCATTGATACACGAAAAAATGAATGCTGTTTCCTCCTTGTTCTCGATTAAAACTCCCGGGTGATTGAATTCAACGGAATCATTTTCGGTCAGTTCGCTCGTAAACCAAAAGAAGCGTTTCTTCCGTTTTTTTGCTTTCAGGAAATCCAGTGATTTATTGATGGTAATCCGGTAAAGCCAGGTACTGTGATTGGCTTCATTCCGGAATTTATCCAATGATTTATAAGCCGCCAGGAAAACATCCTGTGTGATTTCTTCGGCATCGTTTGAATTTTGAACATACTGCAATGCCAGGTTATAAACCTGTTTGGCATATTTTTCATACAGTAGTTCGAGTGTCATTTATGTTCCAGTAGTCCTTAAGAAGCATAATGATACTAAAAGTTTAATTGCCCGGATTTATTTCCGGTAAACATCCATGGCAAATTTGGAAAGTGCTTTCGAACGGAAAGGGTCCGTTACTTCCCTGATTTGAATGAATTCCGTGAGCAGGTAAGCGTTCTCGCCAATCGGGTAGCCTTTTGCCTCGAAGAACAAAAACTGTTGTTTTCGTGTCAAATCCTCTTCGTTATAATTCCAGACACCGGTCTTCTTATAGGAAGCAGAATCCATGTAAATCACCAGTGGTTTTTCCTGGTCATTCCGGATAGATACATAGGGCGCATACAACTGGTTGTTTTCCTTCAACAACGCATACAGGCGCAATTCATCTGTCAACCGGTTCTTTCGCTGTGCTTTTTTGTAAGCATGCTCATACCCTGCAAGTTCTTTTTCAGCCTGATCCTCAGGTAAACCGTAGGCACTGAATCTGTTTATCCACGGAAAATCCACCTCTCCTTTTAGCTCCACGATTTCCTGGCCACTAACAAAGGAATAAAATCCGAAAAATAATAGGAATAACAAAAGCGATTTCATGCAGACAAAATTGTTTCACTTAAAGTTACCTATTCGCAGGTTAGAATTACAGGATCATAACCTTTTAATAACATTTTGCTCTCAAAACATTCATTATTTCACCCTATCTTTGCGGTGAAAAATTGAACTTGTAATCCTTGAGGCACAAGATCCGTTGCTGAAACCAGGTTCAATTAGAGTTTATTTACGGTCAAAAATGCGTTTTCTCAGCGTACTTATTCCACTATTAGGAATTATTTCATTTCAATCCTACTCACAACAACTAATCATCAATGAAGTTTCCCAGGGAACCGGTTCTGCCGAATATGTAGAATTACTGGTTATCGGAACTCCAAGCTGTCAGACTCCAACACCTTGCATGGATTTGAGAGGAGTTGTCCTGGATGACAATAACGGGTATTTTGCGGCAGGAAGCGGAACAGGGATTGCACAAGGTGCGGTACGTTTTGCCAATAATGCATTTTGGAGCTGTATTCCACAGGGAACTATGATTGTGGTGTACAACGACAATGACCGCAATACGGCTATTCCACCGGATGATTTAAGTATGTCGGACGGAAACTGCCGGTTGATTATCCCGGTAAATTCCAACTTGTTGGAAGGACAAAGCATCAGTCCGGCAGCAGGAAACACGGCTTACCCGACGACTGGCTGGTTTGCAGGCGCAGGTACGTGGAACCAGGTTGCTATGTCAAATTCAGGGGATTCTTTCCTGATTATGACGAGCATCAGTGCTGCTTCCCCTTCTCACGCTGTAAGCTACGGAAACAACAGCACCAATGCGATTATTTATTTTTCCGGAGGAGCGTCCGGAAAAGTATTCTCCATGACCAATAACACCAATAACAATCCCTCACTTCAGGCAAACTGGACTTCCGGAAATGTGGGAACGAATGAAACTCCCGGAGCCGCGAATAACACCGCAAACAGTGCATGGATCGCTTCTATGAATCCGCAATGTGGAATTACCAACGGATTGCAAGCCACTGCAACAGCAACACCTACAGGTTGCGGGCCAACTTGCACCGGAACTGTTACAACTACTGTTACAGGCGGAACGGCTCCATACAGCTATTCCTGGACAGGAAGCGGAGCTACAACAGCAAACCTTTCCTCCCAATGTGCAGGAACTTATACGGTGACCGTAACAGATGCAGGAGGATGTTCGACAACTGCACAAGCTACCGTAACTTCTTCCGGTGGCGCAACTATCAATGTTACTGCAACTGCTGTAAATGAAACCTGTCCGGGTGCATGCAACGGTTCAGTCTCTGCAACAGTTACCGGCGGATCGGCTCCATACAGTTATTCCTGGACAGGAAACCCGGCTACAACAGCAACCATTTCCAATTTATGCCCGAACAATTATTCCGTTACCGTAACAGACCAGAATGGTTGTACAGGTTCTGCACAGGCAACAGTTGCAGCAGGAACAGCTTTAAATGTAACAGCAGGTGCGGTGAACGAAACGTGTACGAATGCATGCAACGGTTCTGTTTCAACAACAGTAACCGGCGGATCGGCTCCCTACAGCTATTCCTGGACCGGAAACCCGGCTACCACAGCAATTATTTCCAATTTATGCCCGAATAATTATTCCGTTACTGTAACCGACCAAAACGGTTGTACAGGTTCTGCACAGGCAACAGTTAGTGCCGGAGCAGGCTTGAACGTAACAATCACTTCTTCCAATGAAACGTGTGCAGGTGCATGCGACGGCGGATTAACGGGAAGCGCTTCGGGAGGAGCAACGCCTTACTCCTATTTATGGTCTGACAACAGCACTTTTGCGAATATTTCGAATAAATGTCCCGGAACTTACTCGGTAACTGTAACCGACCAGAATGGTTGTACCGGAAATGCTTCCGGAACCGTAGGAGCCGGCCCGGCTGCCCCCGATGCAACCATTATTACAACAGGTCCTTTCGCTACCACAGACGCTCCTGTTCAATTTACCGCAACAACTCCCGGAGGAACATGGACAGCAAATTGCGGAACGTGTATTTCAGCTTCCGGAGTGTTCAATCCTGCTTCTGCCGGAGCAGGAACATACCAGATTTGCTATACGGTAGGAAACGGCGGATGTTCCGACCAGGATTGCAAAAGTATCGTAGTAACAGGATGTACTCCTCAAACAACCAGTGAATCGCACAGTATCTGTCCGGGCGATTCTTACACCTTCAACGGACAAACTTTTACGAACGCAGGTTCCTACCCCTTTGTATTTACCGGACAAAACGGCTGCGATAGTACACATACGTTGAATCTTTCGGTATTCACTGTCACTCCGAGTTCCAATAACATTACGCGTTGTGAGGGAGATTCTGTCATCGTTGAAGGAACCTGGTACTATGAATCAGACAATGTAGTGATCAACATTACAGATGCAAACGGTTGTCCGACAACCCATACTACTCAAATCGTATTTGAGGATTGCAGCATTGAAGACTATGCGGTTTTCATCCCGAACGTGTTCACGCCGAATAATGACAACATCAATGACTTCTTCTCGGTAAGTATCATGGGAGGTTACCTGGTGGAAGGTTTCATCCTGAACAGATGGGGAAATACCATCAAGGAATTCCACGAAAACGACCTGAAATGGGACGGAAGAACCCAGGACGGAATGATGGTACAGGATGGAGTTTACACGTATGTTTTTATTATCTCAGATAACAACGGGCACAAAACCCGATACAATGGATTCGTGACGGTGATCAGGTAAGAAACAAAGTTCAACTAAAAGAATGCGGGTAATTGGATATTACACGAATTCTTTTGTTTAAATGGTTCAAAATGTTGAACATTTAAACTTTTGAACCATTGAACTTACCCTATTTCTTCACCCGTATCCCGATCACATTCGGTAAGCGCCAGAAAGTTTCATTGGTATCCTTTGCATAAGTTCCCGCAACATAGCTTCCCACCTTTTGCAGGCAAAAATCCCCGATGCTGACATACAAACTGGTTTCCGGGCCGCCCTCCATGTAAATGGCATTGTGAAGCGGATCAGGGAATTGCTTCATAAAAGCGATCAGTTCATTCGGAGTAAAAGGAGACCGGTTGAAAATAAGGATCAGGTTCTCCTGGTCGTCGTGGGCACAAACCAGCATGCTGCACGCTTGGTTCTTTTTCCAGTTCATCGGGTTACCGGCACAATCCAACATGCGTATTCCCTGGGCAAAGCTCGTATATTTTTCCCGGATCGAATCGTAGGCAATGCACTGCATATCATATACTACCGCATCCATTGCATTGAGTGTGTCAACCGGGTTGATCGCAAACATGACATTCCATCCTTCTTTGAATGCAAACTGGTTGTGGTGATCCCGGTTTTTCAACAATCCCCTGCTGATCAGCGGTTTTGCAAGGTCATACATTCCCGCGTTGAAGACGATATTCAGATTCATGGTATCTGCCCATACATTCACGGGCCTGGAAATACTGTCCATGGCAGAAGCGGTAAACAGGTCAAATTCCACTTGCTTCGGATCGATTTTCAACATAGTCAGTTTGGAATCACCGATAATGGACTTCAAAGGTGCATCCGTTTCACAAAATTGCACACCCTTCCCGATCTGCTGCCATTTCACCACCAGGTCCATGGTATCTTTCGGTCGCTTATAAAGCGTATCTGTTCTGTCCTGGGCGAAAATAATCCCGGAACAACCTAAAAGAAATATCGTGATTCCGGCACTAAGACTTCTCATTCCAGTCAAACTTCTTTTTTTCAAACGGGAAAAGATCAAAAAGCTCGCCGGAATAATAGAACTGGTACGCAATTGCACCGAAAGAATAAGGTTTTTCATAAATCTTGATCGTAGAACCTCCAACTCTCGGATTGGGTTTTGGTTTCGATTGCGGATATCCTACATTGAACAAGGTAGCCAAAATTTCCGGACGTTTGTCAATCGGGTAACCGGCTTTTTCCCACTGTACTTTCACCTGCTTTAAAAACAAAGCTGCATACAGGTAGGAATAATAATGGTTGTGAAAGTCCGTGAGGCGATCAATACGTTCTTTGTTAATGCTTGCCGTGTCTTGTCCCACAAAATTCAATAACCCCTCGTATTGAGGCCCCAGATAGTAAATGCTCGACGGATCTTTCAGGTTGTGCTCGATATTCATTGCCGTTTGCTCCTTAATACCGGTTACACCGAACGAGAATTGCGACTCCACGGAAAGTACTTTCAGCGGCCCGATCCATTTTTTATATGCTTCCCGCGAAGAATTAAACAAACGGATTTGTTCTCCAACCAGGCAGGATACGATTAAGCGGCCCTCTACCCCCGTTTGCTTTGCCACCGAATCGATTAGTTTCTTGTCTTTCGAAACAGCTTCCTTAAAGGTTTTCCATTCCGCGATATTCATCCACTCAAAAGCACTCAGATTCGTTACTTCTTTGGTTTGCTTCGCGTTGAATTTAATCCGTGAAAGTGCCTTTCTATACGATTTATTGTCTTTTAACTGCAAATCGACCGCATCGAGCATACGCAATACTTCGTATTCATCCGCCCCTTTTTGAAGAGCCGCCAAAATGTACTGTGCATTTTGAGGATAATATTCATTCAGGACAATGATACGCTCCATTGCTTCGTAGCGTTTTTGTACCATGGTTGCACTGTCGACCTTAAAATCCTGGTTATACTTATCCTGCATTTCCTGGAAATAACGGTTGTTTGCATCAACAATACCACCTTCCTTGGTCCATCCGAGTTGAATGGCTGCATAGGAAACCGTCAGGAAAAAGCCGATCGCGGCAAACAGAAAGGTCAGGGTGAAGAATGGAATTTTAAACCATTTGCTTTTAAATAATCTTTTCACTGGAAGATAAATTTTGGCGCAAAAGTACTATGTTTCAACTAAGTTTATTCGAATGAGCAAATAAAAATCAATTCCTTAGACGGATTATTCTTTCAACCGCACAAAATGACAATATTCCGGCATGTGAAAAGGTTGAATGCCATAACCTTCCGTGCTCGGATAAGATGAATGCAGCCACAAGACTTTATTTTTGAGATCCATGTGCGAAACAATTCCACAATGTCCCCAGGAATTCGGATACCAGAACTGAACAAAATCTCCCGGGAGAACCTGTGACGGATCAGTAATTTCGATTCCTCTTCCGTTGGAAACAAGCGCGTGAACAACTCCTTTCGGATAAGGCAATCCTTCTTTCATTTGCCGGTAAACGTCCTTGATGCTTTCCCGCGGCTGATCTATCCGGATATTGACGGTATCTTCCGAAGTCAATTGCATAAAATGTCCCAAAACTCCGATCACAAATTCGGTACAGACAGCACTTTCATAAGTCGGGGAAATGGTTCTTCCGTAGATCATTGCAGTATCCAGCACTTGCCGGTTTATTCCCGGAAGTTGTTTCAATGAATCTATTGCCGGTTTTTGGGCACAGCTCAGGCAAGCAATCATCAAGGTGATTAAAAAAACTCTTTCTTTCATGGATTATTGTCAGGAGAAAGGTACTTGAAAATTCGGTACTTTTGTTCCGGCTAACTCATTGATCGTAATCGTTTAATCAATCTCATGATGCTTTCACCGGTAATTATCACTTCCAATCACATCGAACTTTCGAATTTCAGACTGAACAAAAGCGGATATTCCATCACTCTGATCCTGATGTACATTACAATTTTGATTCCGGTCATTGTAAGCATCCTGATTTTTTCGTCAGGTGGGAAACCTAGCTTCGGGTTGTTCATTTCCTGGGCCATTTTTGGTTTTATCGCTTACTTTTTCTACCGGCTGGCGACCTGGAACAAGCACGGAAAAGAATATTTTATCCTTGAAAACGACCGGTTGATTTACAAGCCGCAAGCCAAAAACATTTCCTATAAAATCCACGAATTCAACGTTGAAAACCTGGTTGTTTCCATAGTCCAATCGACCGATACAGTCACATACGATGGTGTTACACAAAACCTGGCCTGGTTGCGTTTCAGGGAAGGAGAAAACAGTATTCAAACGAATATAAAAACACCTCAGTCTGTAATTCTTGGAATTGTTCAAACACTCGAAGCAAGAGGAATTAAAAACGACCTTTTCCTGGACAATATCAAAGAGTGAGTAACCGGGCGCTATCCGTTAATGCGTTTTATTCTACCTTTGCATTATGGATAACAATTACGTTTTTTACAAGCTTCGCAAAATTTATCAATGGGACGAAGAGAAAATCGGGAACCTCTTCAAGTCGGTTGAATTCATTGTTTCTCCGCTGGACATTTTTGCCTGGATGAAGCAGGAACAGTACGAAGGTTTCAAAGCCATGCCCGACCAGGCACTGGCAGCTTTACTGAACGGTTTCATCGTAGACCGGAGAGGATTGAAAGACGGAAAAATCCCGGAAGCAGAGGAAAAACTTACCAATAACATTATTTTCCGCAAGCTGCGAATTGCCTTGAATTTCAAGGACGATGATATTGTGGAAACATTGAAGAAGGCGGATATCCGAATCGGTAAACCCGAACTGAATGCTTTTTTCAGAGATCCGAAACACCCGCATTACCGGGTTTGCGGCGACCAGTTCCTGCGCAACTTTCTCCGCGGACTTCAGTTAGGAACCAATCAAAAACGGACATAGTTATGCTGATTTCAACTACTGCTTTTTTAATTTTCAAGTTTGCTGCGGGGATCGCTTTATTTGCAATCTGTTTTTACCTAATCAAACAGCACCTGGAGCAAAAGAAGAAAACGGTGATCAGCATCCTCGCCGGAGTAATTGGCTTCAGCGCCGTTCAGTTGACCTGCTCCAAAGTTTACATCATTGACAGGGACCTGATTTACGAGGAATACTACCTGATGGGAAGCACCAAACAGGCTTTGGGTAACGGGAAAACCATCTCTGTTTCTCCAAACCGCTTTGATGATGTTACCATCATTAATAAATCCGAATTCAAATTAATCCTGGAAGAGGTTATTTACACGGATAATGCGAACAGCGTGCATGCCGACGGTGATTATGAAATAGCTCCTCACTCAGCCTTCGAAGTCTTTTTGCCCGGTAATGAGATTACGTATTTCTTCGAGCAGAATATTCCGGATGCTATTGAAGTGCGAAACGGTAGTTCCAAAACACAGTATTGGTTGCGTCTGGAAAGCCAGAGCGGAGATAATGAAACGATGGAAGCAGTGGATTGACCACATAGAATCTATTTGGTTAAAACCTCAGTTTCGTCATTTCCAGACTCAACAGATCGAAAATGTGAAAGATATTGAGATTGATCTCCAATTCCAGGATGCATTTTAAGGCTTCATTGGCCATCAATGTTCCGATCACTCCCGGAACAACTCCTAAAACACCGTTATCCGAGCAATTCGGAACATCTTCTGCGTTCGGAGGCTCCGGAAATAAATCCCGCAGGTTTTTACTTCCCCGGTGATTGAAAACCGCCAACTGTCCCTGGAAACCGAGAATGCTTCCGTAGACCAATGATTTTCCCAATTCCACACAAGTATCATTTACCGTATAGCGCGTCAGGAAATTATCACAGCCATCGATCACCAAATCGAATTGTGACAAAATGAATGCTGCATTTTCATCCGTGAGTGCACAATCAAAAAGCTCTATTTGCGTATCGGGGTTTTGGGCCAACGCCCGTTCTTTAGCTACTTCCGCTTTCTTCTCCCCCACATCTTCGGGACCGTACAAAACCTGGCGGTGTAAATTCGAATGTTCGATCACATCAAAATCCACAATGCCGATTGTTCCTACACCACATGCAGACAAATACTGCACGATCGGACAACCCAAACCTCCGGCACCAATAACCACAACTCTTGCGTTTTTTAGCTTTGCCTGGCCTAACAATCCCACCTCATCCAGGATTGTTTGTTTGGTGTAGCGTTTTGATTCGTTGGAACTAAACATGAGAAGTTCTTTCTTTATTGGAAACTCCTTCATCCCCTAAATTGTCAGCCACCCTCCTTGGTCCTCCCTCAAGGGAGGAAAAAGAATAACTTCTGTCCCAGTCTTTCCAAACGGCTTCGTAACCTTGTTTCCGGATTAGTTCAGCGATTTCCTCCACCGGGCGTTCATCCGAAATTTCAAATTGCTCCAGGGATTCAGGCTCAACGACATATCCTCCCGGGTTGGTTTTCGAACCGGCGCTCATGGTGGTAACTCCCAAAGGAATGACATGGTTTCTGAAATGTTCCGATTCGCGGGTAGAAACGGATAATTCCACATCTTCATTGAACAGGCGGTAAGCGCAGATCAGCTGTACCAATTCCCGGTCGCCAACTATCACATTGGGTTCAATGATTCCTTCTGCCGGGCGCATTCTCGGGAAAGAGATCGAGTACTTGGTTTGCCAGTACGTTTTCTGCAAATAGTCTAAATGCAACGCGCAGAAAAACGAATCTGTACGCCAGTCTTCCAGGCCCAGTAAAATACCTAAACCGATCTTGTGAATTCCCGCTCTTCCACAACGGTCGGGTGTGTCCAAACGGTACTCAAAATTCGATTTCTTCCCTTTCGGGTGATATGCTTTGTATACTTCCTGGTGATACGTTTCCTGGTAAACCAAAACGGAATACACCCCGGCCTCATGTAAAACACCGTATTCGGCTTCATCCAGAGGTTGTACTTCGATCGAAATGTTGGCAAATTCATTCCGGATCAAATCCATGACCCGCTTGAAATAAGGCACGTGAACCGTATGGTTCGCTTCACCCGTAACCAGCAAAATATGATTGAATCCACGTTCCTTCAAGTAAGCAACTTCCTGCAGGATTTCGTCATCCGTCAGCGTTTTACGACGGATCTTATTGTCGAAACTGAACCCGCAATAAGTACAAATATTGTTGCATTCGTTGCTCAGGTACATCGGTGTATAAAGCTGAATGGTTTTTCCAAAACGTTTTTGGGTCAGTGCATTGCTTTCCTGCGCCATCTGTTCCAGGTAAGGTTCGGCAGCCGGAGAAATCAATGCCTTGAAATCTTCCAAGGTTCGTTTCCCGGCAGACAAGGCACGCTCTACATCTGCAGCTGTTTTGCTGTAAATGGAAGACTTTATTTCGTCCCAATTTGTTTCAGCGAATATTTCTTTGAAATTCATAATCAATCCTCATATTACCCCCCTCCTCGATCCTCCCTCAAGGGAGGAGGCGAATTCAATTTCCCTCCTTGAGGAGGGATTAAGGTCTGACGACTCTAACGAGTATCAGACTCCGTCAGAGGAGGTGGCAATTATTATTTCACATATTCAAAAATCCTGTCAACGGGCTGGAAGCATTTGCAGAACGGGAAATTGCTCCCAAACCGGCTTCATAAGCCATTCTTCCGGATTCCACTGCCATTTTAAAAGCCAAAGCCATTTCTTCCGGGTTCTTTGCAACAGCAATTGCCGTATTTACCAAGACAGCATCTGCCCCCAATTCCATGGCGTGTGCAGCATGCGACGGAGAGCCGATTCCCGCATCCACAATAACAGGAACACGACTTTGCTCAATGATAATTTCCAAAAAATCCAGGGTTTTCAGTCCTTTATTCGTACCGATCGGTGCTCCCAATGGCATCACAGCAGCTGTTCCTGCATCTTCCAATCGCTTGCACAGAACAGGATCAGCATGAATGTACGGCAGGATCACAAATCCTAATTTTGCCAACTCTTCGGTTGCTTTCAATGTTTCTATAGGATCCGGAAGCAAGTACTTGGGATCCGGGTGGATCTCCAGTTTCAACCAATTCGTTTCCATGGCCTCGCGTGCCAATTGTGCCGCAAAAACAGCTTCTTTCGCATTTCTTGCGCCGGAAGTATTCGGCAATAAGTTGATGTGGTTATGATTCAAATGAGCCAACAGGTCATCTGTTTCGGTCTCCAAATCCACACGTTTCAACGCCACAGTCACCAATTCGGAACCCGAAGCCAACACGGCTTGTTCCATTTGTTTGGAAGAACCGAATTTCCCGGTACCTAAAAACAAACGCGACTTTAATTCTTTATCTGCCAGTTTAAGCATAATTCAATGTTTGATCAATTTCACTTACCAATGTTCCCCTGTCCGGTGCTTCCGAGATCATTCCCGAAACGGCGATTCCGTAAACACCTGTTCTTTTCAACAGTTCCACATCATTTTGTACAATTCCCCCGATTGCATAGATCGGGATCGATAGTCCGGCTAATTCCAGTTCTTTCGTAATCCGTTGGTATCCTTCAAAACCAAGAAGCGGACTTAACTTCTCTTTTGTAGCAGTAAAACGCAATGGTCCTAATCCTACATAATCGCACTTTTCACGGATTCGCTGCAATACATCCTCCAATGTATTCGCTGTTCCCCCGATAATTTTAGAAGATCCTAAAGCTTTACGTGCTTCTTCGATCGAATCATCCGTCAATCCCAAATGAATACCGTCTGCATCTACTGCTTTGGCTATTTCAATGGAATCGTTGATGATCAAAAGTGCATTTGCATACGTACACCAAATGCGGGCCTGTGAAGCAACTTCCAGGAATTCTTCCCGCGAAGCTTTTTTAAACCGGACCTGTATCATTTTACAACCGGCTTCCAGCGCATTTGAAATATTCTTTTTTTGTTCTTCGACAGTATCTCCGTGAGATATGTACTGAATCTTACTCAACATGGTATGCTAATAAATATTCGTTACTTGAAAGTCTTTTTTCGATGTATTCTTTTGCTTCCCGGCAAGCCTCCGGTAATTTTTTTCCCAGTGCCAGGCTGGAAGCAATTGCTGCGGAAAGGATGCATCCCGAACCGTGTTTGGAAGGATGTTTTGCAGTCTCTGATTTCGAAGGTATTTCCCGTGGAATTCCACCTTCAAACAACAGATCTACTCCCAAACGCACAGCGCTGTGTCCCCCTTTCAAAAGTACATTCGTCCGTTTTGCCAGTTGGAAAGCCGCCTCAATCTCATCCTCCATTTTGGCAATCCTTCTCACTTCATGCACATTCGGAGTGATCAGATCGATGCTGTCCAGAATCTGGTTCAGCCAATCTTCATTCCAGCTATCATGCAGTTCAAAACCGGATGAAGCGGATAAAACCGGGTCCCAAACGATGGGAATCCGCGGAAAGGTTCTTCTTACGAGTGCAACCAGTTCCAGCAGGATTTCCAGGTTTTGCACAATCCCGATCTTCACAGCTGCCATTTCGTAAGTGCTTAAAAGCGGCTGCAACTGGGCAGTAATTGTTTGCTTACCGAACCAGTCAACCGAAAGGAACTCGCTTTCCGTTTGGTTGGTATTCGCAGTCAGAACGGCCATTCCCAGGCAGCGATGCTGTTCAAACGTTTTCACGTCTGCAAGCACACCTGCTCCACCCGTGGGGTCGAAACCCGCCATGCTGAGAACTATGGGACGTTTGTATTTCATGTTTATTTAAAATATCAATTTGTTGGGGGCGTCCCGTACGTACGGGACGTCTCTACACAATTTCAATTCATTGATGGGATCCGGATTATTCCAGATGCTCCCTAATAATGCTGCTCCGTCAAATCCCATTTCGATTACCTGCTTCACATTCTCTGCCTGAATTCCCCCTAAACCGATTAATCGCATGGTTTTATTTCTTCGGTTTCCGAGGTCAAACTCCACAGCTTTGTATTCGGTTTTCGAAATACTGTCAAACACCGGACTCAAAAACGCATAGGCAAAATGGTCCGGAAGTTCGTTATATGCTTCGACACTGTGAACGGAAGTCGAATAAGTAAACTCCTGCGCTTCTCCGTTCCAGTTCTCCGATTCCCACTTCTGGCGGTCTCTTTCGGAATAATGAAAACGGTTCAGCCCGATACTTTTCCCCCATTCATGATCGTGATGTAAAACCAGTTTCGAACGGTATTCTACAGAAATCTCATTCACCCATTTCAACAGCGATTCTTCACTTGCTCCGTATTTTCGAATATGGAACAAATCCAATCCGGCGTGAAAGAGTTGATTGACAAGCGCTGTCTCACCGGATCTGAAATCGCTATCTGAAAGGACGATCAACATGTCTTGAAGGGTTCAAACAAAGTTTAAAAAGTTCAAAAAGGTTCAAAGGGTTCAAATCTTCTTCGCTCTGCGAGCTCCGAAGGTTCAATGTTGTTGAAAGAATGAAACATTTGAACATTTGAACATTTGAACATTTGAACATTTGAACATTTGAACATTTGAACATTTTCTTTACGAATAAATCTGACTTCCTTTGGTTTTAAATTCCTCTGATTTTTCGAACATTCCCGATTCTGCCGCATCGCGGATATCCTGTGTGATTTTCATCGAACAGAATTTCGGACCGCACATCGAACAGAAATGAGCTACTTTCGCTCCTTCCGCAGGAAGTGTTTCATCGTGGAATTCACGTGCCGTATCCGGGTCCAGAGACAGGTTGAACTGATCTTCCCAACGGAACTCGAAACGTGCCTTGCTCAAAGCATTATCTCGGTATTGTGCTCCCGGATGTCCTTTCGCCAAATCTGCAGCATGCGCCGCCAGTTTATAGGTAATTACCCCGTCTTTTACGTCCTTGCGGTTCGGTAAGCCCAAATGTTCTTTCGGAGTCACGTAACACAACATGGCTGTTCCGAACCAACCGATCATTGCCGCTCCGATAGCAGATGTAATGTGGTCGTAACCCGGTGCGATATCTGTTGTCAATGGCCCGAGCGTGTAAAAAGGTGCTTCGTGACATTCTTTCAACTGCTTGTCCATGTTTTCCTTGATCATGTGCATCGGAACGTGTCCCGGACCTTCGATCATTACCTGAACATCGTGTTTCCAGGCAATTTTTGTCAGTTCGCCCAAAGTTTCCAATTCTCCGAACTGAGCCGCATCGTTTGCATCCGCCAATGATCCCGGACGCAATCCGTCACCCAGGGAAAATGCTACGTCATACGCTTTCATGATCTCACAAATCTCTTCGAAATGCGTGTACAGGAAATTCTCTTTGTGGTGCGCCAAACACCATTTCGCCATGATGGAACCACCGCGGGAAACAATTCCCGTAACGCGTTTTGCAGTCAGAGGAATATAACGCAACAATACTCCCGCGTGAATTGTAAAGTAAGAAACTCCCTGCTCTGCCTGTTCGATCAGCGTATCACGGAAAATTTCCCACGTCAGGTCTTCTGCAATTCCGTTTACTTTTTCCAAAGCCTGGTAAATCGGAACAGTACCGATCGGAACCGGTGAATTGCGGATAATCCATTCACGTGTTTCGTGGATATTCTTCCCGGTGGAAAGGTCCATGATTGTATCAGCCCCCCAACGGCAAGCCCAAACTGCTTTTTCCACTTCTTCTTCGATGGAAGAAGTAACAGCAGAGTTCCCGATGTTCGCATTGATCTTCACCAGGAAATTACGGCCGATAATCATCGGCTCGGATTCCGGGTGATTGATGTTATTCGGGATAATTGCACGGCCTGCCGCGATTTCATCACGCACAAACTCCGGTGTAATGTATCCTTTCGGTGTATTTGCCCCGAAACTTTCCCCGGCGTGCTGAGCGGTCAGCATTTCATAACTTCCGTTCAGCTGGCTTTTCAATTCATCTACGCGCTGGTTCTCACGAATGGCAATGTATTCCATTTCCGGTGTGATAATTCCCTGTTTTGCGTAATGCAACTGGGAAACATTCATTCCCGGCTTTGCACGCAAAGGTTTGCTGATGTGTTCGAAACGCAATTCGTCCAGTTTCGCATCGTTCTTGCGCTCTTTTCCGTAATCGGAACTTACTTCCGGCAACTCTTCCACATCTCCGCGGTCCAGGATCCATTGCTCGCGTAAACGAGGCAATCCTTTACGCACGTCAATCACTGCATTGTCATCCGTGTAGGCACCACCTGTATCGTAAACAGTTACCGGAGCATTTTCCTCCAGTTTCCCGTTTGCATGTTTGGTTTGCGTCAGAGTAATCTCACGCATAGCCACCTGGATATCGTGGATCTTCCCTTTTACGTATACTTTTTTTGAGCCTGAGATAGCACCTGTGGTGATACTTCCGGCTTCGGGTGTTTTGTCTGCTTTTTTCATTTCTTTTATTGGATTTTAGGACTACATGATTTCAGGATCTTAAGACTTAAATATGTAGTTGCCCTATTAATTATTTAGTGTTCGTTTAAATGCTCCTATTTTCTTTTGGATAATTGTAAGTTGATCAACAATCGTTTCTGTTGGGATTTGATAAATTTCACCAACTAATATTAATTGGGTTTCTAATTCATAAGATGACGAAATTGCAATATCTAAAAAGCGGATAAATTCCTTTTCAGAGGATCTGCCTGAGCCCTCAGCAATATTTGAGGGGATCGAAACAGCGCATCTGTTCATCTGAGAAATCAAACCAAATTTTTCATCAATTTTCAAAGAATTTGTCAGGACATAAATTGACTTCACGAAAGACATCGATTCTTTCCAAATCTGCAGTTCTCTAAAATTGTGCGTTTTGATCATATTTAATCTTTTTAGATTTTCTAGTCCTGAAATCCTGATATCTTAATATCCTGAAGTCCGTTATCCACCCTGCGTTGCTTTAATAATTAATATATCGTCATTTTCGCTGACAGGCGTTTCCTGCCAGGAATCTTTCGGGATGACCTGCCCGTTTACGGCCACAGCAATTCCCTTTGAGTTTTCCCCCAACTGATGAAAAACGATGTTCGAAAGCATCGATTGAGCTGCTACTTCGAGTGTTTGATTGTTTACTGATATTGTCATTCCAATTGGTAATTTACGCACTTTAGGAATGACTACAAAGAATGTATCCATTTCACTTTTCCCTACGTCGGTACAAACCGAATCAGGTTCAAAGGGTATTTCTCAGTCGCAGTATGCAGACACCCCTAAAGCGATGATAAAGATAGAATGAATCGCAACGAATTAAAAATGAAAACTGTTAAATGTTGACTAACTGTCGAAAGTTCACTATTTTGCAGTAAACTTACGCCATGAAAATCAACTTCTTACTCCTTATATTTGCCGGATTATTGGTTGCTTCCTGTAAAAAACCGGAAACGAAACCGAAGACAAATGCTACCGGCCCGACAAATCCTTTTACTACGGTCAATTCTTTTTTCCTGAAGAAGGACGGTATTGCATTCAATCCCGCTTACCTGGAAGTCAGCGATCCTTTCGAATATGCCGTTTCAGTATATGCCGCAGCAACTACCCAATCGAATGCAGATGTTTACAGTATGATGATCAATAAGGACATTCCTGTGGGAACTTACGATTACGAGACACTGGTGGAAGAATATGGCTGCTGGTTTTCTTATTCTTCGCCGAACCTGGAACTATATGCTATCAATGACGGCACTTTCCAGATCACAAATCAAAATACATCAGCGGGAATCCTGGAAATGAAATTCCAATTCGAACTGGAAGACCCAAACACCGGACAGACTTACCAGGTGACAGAAGGCAAATTCAAGGTTTATTATTGATTAAAAAATCATGAAACACTACTTTTTTATCCTTTTAGGCCTTTCTTTCCTGGTATTTGGAGCTTGCAAAAAGAAAAAAGAGGAAAAGCCGAAATCAGACGCAACCGTATTCGTGGATTCATTCAGCTTGAAACAAGACGGTGTTTTGTACACTACCGATTCTCCTGACGCATCCTCTAATACGGTATGGATCGGAGTAACAGCCGGAACAATCGGTGAAACCGGTAACTTTTACCAAGTCGGAATTAAGAAAAACCTGCTTCCCGGAACTTATGAATACCAGGGCGGTATAGATGACGTTATTCAGTTTATGATGATCTCCGATCAATTGGTTTATGTTGTAAATCACGGAAATCTTACTGTTCTTTCGAACGACACCATTTTAAAACAAATGGAATGTGACTTTGAATTCGAAATGCTGGAAGATAATTCACATTCAGATACCATTCAAATTACGGAAGGACACGCCAGAATTTCCTATTAATGCTCCCGTTCTCTTCTCAAAAATCGGAAGGTAAAATACAGCATTGTCAGGAATAAGCCCATGAAAATAGTTACTCCCCACGTCCGGGTGTGATCAAATGGGTTCAGAATGCGATCGCCCACATCGCCCATGAGCCGCGTCGGATGATGCAAAATATCCCAACTATTCCAGCGCAGGTATCTCCCGATGTAAATACCGAAACTGCCTACAAACAATAAAAAGACCGAAAGCCCAGTGATCACTTTTTTAGAAAGGAATTGCTCCATCAGTTCTTCCAGGTTCCACAAACTCAGGAAACCAAACAGCAGGCCTGTCCATGCAAAAGACAAAATCAAAACGAGGTCAAACCAGATCGGCATGGAAGAATGGTGGCTCAGATGGAATAAATCCGTCAGAATGTAAGATGCATTCGGGAAAAACAAGAGCCAAACTCCGAGCATTCCGAAAACTGCCAAACGGCTTTTCTGCAAATGGAGACTCATCGTGAGAATCATTGTAAACAGCCAGGGAACAAATGCCAGGAACAGGTTCCAGTTTAAGAACAGGAAATGGCGTGTTCCGGAAAATTCCACCCTGAAAAGGGATAATCCGAAGCAGAATAAGGATAGAATTCCCATAAACAGGGAAATCCGGAATTGATTGGTTTTGATTAGTTGTTTGTACATGATGCGATGATTTTAGGTAAGAAAATGAGTATTCCGGTTATAAGCGCCAAAACAGCACTGATCAATACGGCTGCAGCAGCCAGGTCTTTTACTTTCTTGATTTGAGGATGTCTTTCCGGCGAAACGAAATCGGCCAGTGCTTCCAGTGACGTATTGAATAATTCACAGATAAAGACCAGCCCCGCTACAATGACCAAAGCCATCCATTCATTGAAGGAAATGTTCAGTACAAAACCCAGAACAATTGCAAGAACAGCAGCCACCAAATGGATCCGTGCATTGTGTTCCTCCGCAAACAGTGTTTTTAAACCTGCATAAGCATATTGAAAGCTTTTGATGCGTTCGGAAAGTGAAAATCGTTTGGATGATCCCATAGACTATGTATTGACTTTGTACAGGAACGCAAGGAATCCGGGATATTGTGGAATTAGGATTTATTGGGAAAAATAAAATGCCCTGCTTTAAAAAAGGTGAATTCCAACCTTTTGATTTTGAATACATCTTTGAGACAACATTAAAATCACCCACTATGAAAAACCTACTTTTCTTTTTGTTTCTTGTTTCAAATTTATCCTTTGGACAGCAAGCAGCTTATCATTTGAATGGGATATTTCCCTCTCATTACGATTATTTCCTTTCTCATAACAATGGAATTTACTATTCTAATATCACCGTAAATAATTTCGATTATCCATTAACTTGTTCCATTAGCTACCTACCTAAAAATGGACAATCTGGTTGGAAAAAAAACCTTGTCTTTTCTGAAAACTTTCTACCCCACAAGACAGCTATGGCTACTTGTAATTTATCTAATGATATCATTATTTGTATCCAATCCACTTATAATGATTTCTGTATTGTGCTGAAAATGACACCTAATGGAAATGTTATTTGGGGTAAAATTCTTTCATATCCTTCCTATTGGACAGATTACGGCTCAAATTCAAATCCCTTATCAATAAATGAACAAGATGAAATTACAATAACATTAACTCCAGTTGATAGGCTTTTTCTATCCAAATTGGATACAGATGGAAATCTCATCTTTTCAAAAAGTATTCAAAGTCAAAATGGTGGTGATGGTAAAAATCCAGGATTTTCAACTATTTCAACACCCGATGGAGGTTATTTAATAACCATGAAGGCTAGTAATAATCCAACAATTATAAAATTAGATTCTGAATTAGAAGTTAATTGGGCAAAAAAATGGAGTATTGATTATTATAGCCATCCCAAAGTAGGAGCTATATTACCCAATGGCAATTATTGTATTATCGGAACCGGTGATAGTTCAACGTATATTGCTAATGTCGATCCAAATGGTAATTTATTATCATACAAATATAATATTGATTTATGCTACCCATTCGCATATAATGTGATAAACGACGATTCTATTGAATTTGTTGATTGTAGGGGATTTAGACTCAAAATGAATTTATTTAATAATTCAATAGAAAACACTCACTATGAAAATCAAATACAAATATCAGGGCTTCCAATTTATGCTAATGAAACTATGAATTTCTTGGATCATTCTAATTCCATGATTTATTTGAATCTTGAAAATGATCAGATGGGATGCTTTGATAATACAACTTTTAATAATTCACTTTTAGAACTCACAGTTTATCCTAGTAGTATTTCTAATGAACAAATTTTAATTGAAGACATCGGTAATATTAGTAACTATACACCAATATTTACCATAACCAACGATGTGTCTATGACATTGACTTGTCTCAATAGTCTCGAACTCAAAGAAACTACCAAAACAAACCTTCTTCTCTATCCAAACCCTGCCGTAAAAGGACAAAAAGTCGATCTCGCAATGGAAAAAGAATCCGGACATACGATTCAAATCCTGTCACTTTCCGGAAAAATCATGGAAAATGCGGCAATAGACAAATCCGTTTTCAACGCACCACAGGAGGCCGGAATGTACTTTGTGCAGCTCCTGGACCAAGCTGGAAATGTGATTGCAGTGGAAAAATTGATCGTAGAATAAATAAGATTCATTTTCTTATGAACTAAAAAAGCCCTGACGATTAATCGTCAGGGCTTTTACTTTATGCTGTTCTAAATTACTCAGCTTTTGGAGCTTCAGCAGCCGGTTTTTCCGGTTTCGGTAATAACACTTTGCGGGACAATTTCCATTTTTTCGTTTTCGGATCTTTTCCGACTACTTTAAACTTCAATACGTCACCTTCTTTTACTACGTCTTCCATCTTCGCTACTTTCTCATGAGAGAACTCCGAAATGTGGATCAATCCGTCTGTTCCCGGAAGGATTTCTACGAATACACCGAAATCTTTGATTGCTTTCACTTTTCCTTCGTATTCCGCACCTTCTTCAACAGTTGGAGGGAATGCGATTGAACGGATACGGGATACCGCTGCTTTCATATCATCTCCGTTATTGGACATGATCTGAACACGGCCTTCACCTGTTTCCAATTCTTCGATGGTAATGGTTGTATTCGTGTCTTTCTGGATTCCCTGGATGATTTTTCCTCCAGGCCCGATGATTGCTCCGATCATATCGTTTGGCACATTGAATGCTTCGATACGAGGAGTTTGCGGTTTGAAATCCGGGTTCGGTTTCGCGATGGTCTCAACGATTTTGTTCAAGATGTGTAAACGACCTGCACGAGCCTGATCCAATGCCTGGATCAATACTTCGTATGGCAATCCGTCTACTTTGATATCCATCTGACAAGCTGTGATTCCTTTTGCCGTTCCGGTTACTTTAAAGTCCATATCTCCCAGGTGATCTTCGTCTCCTAAGATATCAGACAATACTGCGAATTTACCATCATCAGCAACCAATCCCATTGCAATACCGGATACCGGAGCTTTGATCTGAACACCACCGTCCATCAATGCCAGCGTACCGGCACAAACTGTCGCCATGGAAGACGAACCGTTTGATTCCAAAATATCCGATACCAAGCGGATCGTGTATGCGTTATCTTCCGGTAAAACCGGCTTCAATGCACGCAATGCCAGGTTTCCGTGCCCGATCTCACGACGGGAAGTTCCGCGCAATGGCTTCGCTTCTCCTGTAGAGAACGGAGGGAAGTTATAATGCAATAAGAATTTCTCTGTTCCGTGGAAAGTAACTCCGTCGATCAATTGCTCGTCCATTTTACCACCCAGGGTCAATGTTGTCAATGACTGAGTTTCCCCGCGTGTAAATACAGAAGATCCGTGAACCATCGGTAAGTAATCCACCTCAGCCCAAATCGGACGGATTTCGTCAAATTTACGGCCATCCAAACGCAATTGTTCGTGCAACATCACCCAACGAACCGCTTTTTTCTTCACTTCGGAGAAGTAAGTAGAAATGAATCCGCCAACCAGCAACAATTCTTCTTCTGTGAACGCTGCTTTTACTTCTGTTTTGATCGCATCGAATAATTCTGTGCGTTTCGCTTTATTTGCAATACCCTGACGGGCAACCTCTTTACACTTTTCCATTGCCAGTTCGTACACTTTCGCTTTTACAGCTTCATCATGTACTTCGTGGGAGTATTCGCGTTTCGGGTTAGCTGTTGGGATCAATCCAGCAAGATCCAACTGGAACTGGCACTGCTCTTTAATAGCCGCGTGTCCGATCTTGATTGCTTCAACCATTTCCAATTCAGAGATTTCCTTGAACTCTCCTTCGATCATGTTCACATCCTTCATGGTACCTGCGATCATCAAATCGATATCGGCAGATTTCATTTCTTCCATAGTAGGGTTCACGATCCACTCACCGTTTACACGACCTACACGTACTTCAGACATTGGCCCGTTGAATGGGATATCAGAAACTGCAATTGCTGCAGAAGCTGCCAAACCACACAATGCATCCGGGTTGTTTACACCATCGTAAGCCAACAACTGGATCATCAACTGAACTTCAGCGTGGTAATCATCCGGGAATAACGGACGCAAAGCGCGGTCCACCAAACGCATGATTAAAATTTCTGCTTCAGACGGACGAGCTTCTCTGCGGAAGAAACCTCCCGGGAAACGCCCTGCTGCTGCATATTTTTCACGGTAATCTACCGTTAACGGAAGGAAATCTACTCCTTCTTTTGCCTCTGGTGCTGCAACTACTGTTGCCAAAAGCACCGTGTTGCCCATTTGTAACACTACTGACCCGTCGGCTTGTTTCGCCAATTTTCCGGTCTCGATGGAAATTTCTTTCCCGCCAGTAACGATGGACTTTTTGATTCCTATATTCATATTTATCTATTACTTATTTATAAAGCCTTCTATTCTGTGTACGGACGCGATGCATCGCGTCCCCACCCTGTTTGTGTTCCAGCAAACATCAATCTTTGATGCATCGCGTCCCCACCATTTTATCCATGCTTTGTGTTCAGCACGCACGCGATGCATTGCGTACCTACTATTATCCTTTCGAATAAACCAAAAAGGGGGACACCGGATCATTCCGACAAGCCCCCCTTTTAATATTTTGTCACAAAAACACCGTGGCTTCGACTCCGCTCTGCCACCGTTGTTTTCGAATTAACGACGTAAACCTAATTCTTTGATCAACGCACGGTATTTCTCGATATCCTTTTTCTTAAGGTAATCTAACATACTACGACGTTTACCAACCAACAATTGCAAAGATCTTTGTGTTCCGTAATCTTTGCGGTTCTTTTTCAAATGCTCCGTTAAGTGAGCGATACGAAATGTAAACAAAGCAACTTGTGCTTCTGTTGAACCTGTGTTTGTCTCTGAACCTCCGTGTTTAGCGAAGATTTCTTTCTTTTTTGCTGAATCTAAATACATGCCAATATTACTTGAATGATTATTATGTAGAACTCCAACTTTTGGAATTACGGTGCAAATATAACACATAATTCTGAATTTCGGATTGCGAATGCCAAATTAGATGTAATTACCCATTCAAAATCTACAAATTGTCCAGTAAAATGCGTTTGATAATTAGCTCATTCATAATTAATCATTGAAAAGGCTACTTTTCATAATAAACCTTCAGCACCTTCCGGTATTTTTTGAACCGGTTATAAGTTGAAGCATAATTTACCGTTGCGTAATTACAACTCCAGTAGACCCATTCCATTCCGTTTTCGAGTATTGATTCATGCTTCTCAGGTTTCTCAAAGTTGACCCGAACAGTGTTGTCTTTCGAACGGTATTGAATCGCTTCGTATTTCCTGTCATCCACTGCGATGAATTCCAGCCTGGAAGTATCAAGGTATAAATCAAATGCGGCGGAATCCACTATTTTCCAGTTCTCCAGGATTTCCAATTTCACGTGTATTTCCCGGTTTACCGAATCTTTCGGGTAGATCTCAAGACCTGAAACCAGGCGTTTGCCATTCATATAACCGGCTGAAACATACAAAGCATATTTGCGGCCAAACCAGCGGTAATTCTCCTGGGAATGGGAGATAAAATTGCAGAGAAAAATGAATGGAAAAGCGAAAAGAATAATCCGGAATTCGAAATTATTCATTCGCAGCTAATTAAAGCCCTCCATCGGAGACGTACATTCCATCTTTGAAGATACGCACTTTCAGCAAGACGCCGTCGTGGTCATACACGAATACTTTTCCGTCTTTCAACTGTCCGTTCTTGAATTGTCCGTCAATCCAGATTTCATCGGATGTCGTATACAATTTGTTGAACCCGTTCGGTTGGAACGTTGCTCCTTTCGCCACACGCGGTGCATGAACAAAGGGTGCATTCATCATGGAATTGCGTACGTGAGAGTTATTGGTGTTTGAATCCTGGATACGCTCGATCTTGCTTACCACGTTTTGGATTTCCGGATTCTCAACCGTTACTTTATGCGGTGTTCTTACATTCAAATAAGTCGAATACAATTGCGGGTAGTTTTGTGACAACCACACAAAGTTTACATGTGCATTTTCAGACTGGTTCTGATTCAAGGATTCTTCCACCCAGAACTGGTAAGAATAAGGAACACTAAACGCGCGTTTTGCGAAGAAAACCTGTCCGGCAACCATTTCACGGTTGTGGAACATCATGCGGCAATCAAACAAACCGTTGTGTACTTCTAAATTCTGGGATTGGGAGATTTTTCTCGGAACTGTACTTGCCTGAAGCAATTCTCCTTTTTTATCGAAGCGGAAATAAGCACCTCCGGGTCTGTTATCCAAATATTCCCCGATCAGTCTCGGAGTTTTTCCATCCGGATAATAACAGATCCAGGCACCGAACTTACGGCCTTTAATGTATCTTCCTTCTTTTCTTTTGGTTTTACTATCCAGTGTAGTCCCATCATTTTCCTCGTCAACAACCCAGTAGCCCGTTCTTTTACCGTAAGCATCCAGTTTATTCAACGTATCTGCTTCCCTAACTTTTGCAGACCAGCTGACATTGGTAAGCAAAAAGAAAAAAGTGAGTATGCCAATTAATTTGTTCAAGGTAATGCGTCTTTAGTTCTGTAATAGTTTCCAGTAGAACGAATATATACTTTTCATCCATATTCGGTAACTCCTGATGAAAATATTTTCTGAACAAATGAATATTCATACTATTTCATTGAACAATGCATTTTTAAAGGAAATCCGGCTTAAATAATTGATTCGGCAGGTAATTTTCGCGAATTATCCGGGAAATCAACCTACTAAATCCATTTCAACGGAAATAATCCGGGAATACGCCGAATAACGTATTTCCAGTGCCTCATGCTGATCATTTACCAGCAAAACAGGAGCATGGAATAATTGGTCTTTGATCCGGCAGCTTCCTTCCTGCAGAAAAACAACACCCATAGTTTCTCCCAGTGTTGAAAGGGTTTCCTCTGGAAAATCAATCACGTGGACTTTCGGGTGGTAATTGGGCCTGAAGATCACATTGAAATCCGTAAGCTTTCCCGTTCCTTTGGTAGGCCAGGAACCGCTGAAACGCGCCAACTGAAATTCATTCACATTTTGATGAATAACCCCGTTGGGAGTTTGATGCTCCATTTTCAGCTGTCCCTTCAGGGGTATTAAAATGCGCTCATATCCTTCGAAGGGCGAGAAATCAGATACCTCTATTTCTACTACTGCCGAACTAATCCTCCAGTCAAAATTACGTTCCGCCAGGCTTGCTCCTTCCGGCGAAATAAACAATTGGGTACTCGTGCCCCCACTCCATTTTGAACTTAAAAAATCAGTCTCTGTCAGTATTTTCATAGTAAAAAAAAATCCTCCTGTTTAGTCAGGAGGATTAACGTATTATGATCTGAAAAGTTTCAGGGAATGTCCTAATTTTTCTCTTAATTCTGTTCGATTGATGATATAATCCAGGAAACCATGCTCTAAAACGAACTCGGAAGTCTGGAAGCCATCCGGAAGATCACGTCCGATTGTTTCCTTTACTACGCGCGGCCCCGCAAATCCGATCAATGCTTCCGGCTCTGCAATATTGATATCTCCCAGCATCGCAAATGAAGCGGTAACACCACCCGTTGTCGGATCTGTCAGATACGAAATATAAGGAAGCTTGTGGCTTGCCAATTGTCCCAGTTTACCGGACACTTTCGCCATCTGCATCAACGAAAATCCTGCTTCCATCATACGTGCACCTCCTGACTTTGAGATGATCATAAACGGTGCTTTCAATTCGATTGCCTTGTCAATTGCGCGGGCAATCTTCTCTCCCATTACGGATCCCATGGATCCACCAACAAACGTAAAGTCCATTGCAGCAACTACAAACGGGAATCCGTTCAAATCTCCATAAGCTGTGCGGATAGCATCTTTTAAACCTGTTGATTTTTGTGTAGCTTTAATCCGGTCTGTGTACTTTTTCGTATCAACGAATTCCAACGGGTCACCTGAAGTTACTTTCTCGTTGATCTCCGTGTATTTCCCTTCATCAAAAATGATTTTGAAGTACTGCTCGGAACCGATGCGCTCGTGGTGTGAACAACGGTCGCACACGTAGTTGTTTTTCTCCAGGTCGTCGTGCGTAAACAATGTTTTACAACGGGAACACTTATTCCACAAACCTTCCGGAGTTTCTTTCTTATCTTTCGTTGAGGTAGTAATACCTTCTTTGGAACGTTTAAACCAACTCATATCACTCTCTTATTTATTCAATGTGTTTATGTTATTCAAATCTTCAAACGATTTTTCAAGGCGCTTCACAAATGTCAATTCTCCTTCACGCAGCCATTTTCTCGGATCGTAGTATTTCTTATTCGGAACATCGTCTCCTTCCGGGTTACCGATCTGTGTTTTCAAATAATCAATTTTAGAAGTCACATAATCGCGAACTCCTTCCGTAAATGCAAACTGAAGGTCTGTATCCAGGTTCATCTTAATCACACCGTACCCGATTGCCTCGCGGATTTCTTCTACTGTTGAACCGGAACCTCCGTGGAATACGAAATCAACCGGATTGTGTCCCGTATTGAATTTTTCCTGCACGTAGTTCTGTGAGTTCAACAAGATTTTCGGAGTCAGTTTCACATTACCCGGTTTGTATACCCCGTGAACATTCCCGAATGCAGCCGCAATCGTAAAGCGTGGGCTTACTTTCATCAGTTCTTCGTAAGCATATGCCACTTCTTCCGGTTGTGTATATAATTTGGAAGAATCCACATCGCTGTTATCTACTCCGTCTTCTTCTCCACCTGTAATTCCCAATTCAATTTCCAGGGTCATCCCGATTTTGCTCATACGAGCCAAATACTTTTTACAGATCTCAATGTTTTCTTCGATCGGTTCCTCGGAAAGGTCCAGCATGTGGGAAGAGTACAATGGTTTTCCCGTTTCCTGATAGAATTTTTCACCGGCATCCAGCAAACCATCCATCCACGGAAGCAAATTTTTCGCACAATGGTCTGTATGAAGAATCACGGTTACACCATAGGCTTCTGCCAAAGCGTGAACGTGTTTCGCACCGGAAATACCTCCTAAAATAGCAGCCTGCTCATCTTTATTCGACAAGGATTTTCCTGCAAAGAAATGTGCTCCGCCATTAGAGAATTGAATGATCACCGGGGAGTTTAACTTCGCAGCTGTTTCCATTACTGCATTGACTGTAGAAGTACTTGTTACATTGACTGCCGGAAGTGCAAATCCTTTTTCTTTCGCATAACGAAAAATTTCCTGAACCTCATCTCCGGAAGCAACTCCGGGTTTAATTGAATAAGCCATTTTAGTCATTATTTGGGGTGTAAAAGTAATGAAAAGCACCGAATAACACCTGTTCAAAATAAGAATATTGTCTGAACGCTTTTTATTTCCCAAAGATGCGCGCAGCAGCAAGGTTTCTCACCACGAAGAACAGGAAGACCACAAGGAATTATAATTGTAGTGACAAACTCAGGGCTGCTGAACTCATTTTGTTTGACATCGATTTTTTGTTTTACTCATTACAAATAAGTCATAAAATCAAATCAATAAATTATCCTTGTGTGCTTTATGTGCCTTGTCGTTCTGCTCAAACCTAGAATGGGAAACCGATACCGAAGTTCAAACGCAATTGGTACAGGTATCTCGGAAGTTCATCGCGGTAGCTCGGCCCGTAAACTTGTTCGGCCAGACTGTAGAATTCGGTTTTCTTCGAGAAAATCCAGCGCTCGCCTGTCGGGAAGCCCGGATCGTGGATCGGAAGCCCCAAGTCAAATCGAAGGACGAAATAGTTGAAGTCGAAACGAAGTCCGTAACCTACGGAAACACCCAGTTCTTTCAGGAAACGCGCAGAGATTTGTCCGCCCGGACGGTTCACATCGTTATTCCTTGTCCAGATATTCCCCGCATCTACAAACAAGCCGTGATTCAAAATTCCTCCCGAACCAAAACGGTATTCCAATGAGGCGTTGAAACGGATATCCCCGATTTGCGTGGCAACCTGGTAAGGATCCAGTAAACCCTGGTAAGCACCCGGACCAAGTGTTCTCGCTGCCCATCCCCGGTTGTCATTCGATCCCCCGGCAAAGAAGGAGTAATCGTAAGGAAGGGAAGTCGGGGAGTTTTTCATCGGGAAACCAACTCCTGCCATGGTTCTGAAGGCAATCAAACTGTGTTTTCCCGTTTTATAATACGCCACTACTTTATTGTCGATAACCGAGAACTGTGAATATGGAATTCCAAAGAATAATTTGTGTCCGAGTGTATCGTAACTCGGATTGATGGACGTAATGGCATTCAACAAATTCCCTGCAATAGAAAAACTTCCGGAATAAGTCAAACGAAGTTTCGGGAACTTTTTACGTGTTTTCAGCAAGTTGTCAAAGTCAAATGTCAATTTGAAATCTTCCCAGATAAACTGATCGCGGTAAGCATTTTTCAGGAACAGGTCATTCAATTGGTTTAGTTTCTCCGTAAAATCTGGTTTCGGATTCAAAGAAACATATTTAATCACCGATGCGAAAGGTAAACCGAAGGAAACGGATTGTGTTTTCCCGTCTCCGACCAGGAATTTATACAGGTAATTGAACTGTAAAACGCTTCTGATGAAATCCGGGCGCTGCTGGTAATTGTATGCAGCAGAGAGTTCCGTACGCGGACGCTGTCTTTTTCCGAGAATGGTTACCCCGAATGGGAAAAGCCCTGGAATATCGAGTTTTGCAGAAGGACCGAATTCAAAAGTGTTGAAACTTCTTCCCTGCGTTTTGATGGTATTTCCTTTGTCGTCTTTACCGAATACACTCGGGTTGGATTCAAAACCTCCCGAAACCGAGAAAATAAAGTTCGTTCCGGTCCGGAAAATATTCCTGTTCGTGTAGTTCAAAGAAGCACTTAATCCCAGGAATCCGTTGGAGTTCTTGGCGCGAGGTTCAAAACTGAAACTTTGTTTCGTTGCCGGTACCAGGTAATAATGAACCCGGACGATACCACTTCCCGGATAAGTTTCACGGATCTCCGGTTTAATGACAGAAAACAGGTTCAATTGCACCAAACGGGTGAAAGAACGTTCCAGGTAATATTCTTTGTAATAATTATCGTTTTCCAGGTAGTTCTGCGCTTCGATAAGGGTCGGACTTACAAAAGGCTTCCCGTTGTAATAGAAGATCGCAACGCGGTTCGGATCATAGTCCACACTGTCTTTCGCCTTTCCCGACAGGGTAAAATCCACATTGCTCTTCAGGTAAACCCGCTGGCTTCTCGGAAGCCCCAATTCTTTGGCAACCGGATCTTCCACTTTTTTGCGGACTTTGCGATATACCAGGGAATCCAATGATATGATGAAACCGTTTTCTTTCAACTCCAATCCTTTTTCCGCTACCGTTTGTCTGAAATTCCCCTTGAAATTGCTGGTATCCGAAAAATGGAAATAAACATCTTCCACTTTCGTGGAAACATGCGGAATGTATCTCACCAGTCTCGGATTGTCCTCGTCCTGGATCACGCGGTCTCCGATCACAACGGTGAAGGTCATTTTCAACTCTTTGTTCTTTGAGTTCGTTGCACGTGAGGTATCCGCCTTGAAAGTCACGTTCGATTCCACGAACCCATAATACGTTTTGTCGCGCATGTAACGGGCAAATTCTCCGCGATAGGCACTGAACTTATCGGCATCGAAAGGAATATTTACAACTTTTTTATCAATAATACTCGCCTTGAAATCCGGGTTCAGCCCGCTCTTATCCGATTCCTTCTGGATGTAGCGTTGGAACTCGTCCTGCATCACAGGGTTTTTACACAGCAGTTTAACGGTATCGATGTAAATGCGGATCCCGGTTTTGATCTCGTAATTCGCAATGACTTTTTTCTTCGTTTTTTGCTTATTCAGCATGCGGTGGATCGTATCAAAATGACCGCTGACTTCCGCGTAAAAATACCCTTTCGAGTGCATGTAGGCCTGAACCTGGGTGAGTGAACGCGACATAGCTCCCGTATCTGCTATCACGGGTGCTTCCCCGAATTTGTATTTGATCAATTGTCTCAGGGTCAAATTCGGATCGAGCGTATCTTTCAGCTTGATCTTTTTGTAGATATAGTCCGGATCTCCTCTGCGGATTGCCCGCTGTCTTCTTTTTTCATTGATGCGGATCTCGCGTTTGGTCCTTTTGACATTTTTGGCATTCAGGCGGTCCAATTTGCGGATTCTTCCGCGTTCTGTTCGTGCACTGTCAATGGAATTATACAATTTCAACCGGAACGGGATTCCTAGTACTCTTAAATTCGGTTTTTGTTTGAGAACGTCTTCCACCTCTGAGGTGCTGATCTTATCCCCTTCTATTTTGAACTTATTTTTCTTGAGCAGGTGTTTGTTTTCCGGGACCAGTTTGGTGGACAAACACCCCTGAACAGCAAAGGCCAGCGCAAATAATACGAATAAGTGCTTCAACTTAAGTTGTTCCAATCCCCTCAACATACAGACAAAAATAAGAAACCAAAACAAAAATTCATTTAAAAGACGCGAATTTGGTATGTTTGACAAAAAAAAGTGGAAGCCCTTTCTAAAGCTAAACAAAAATGGATCCGATCCCTGCAGTTGAAAAAAAACCGGGACCAGGAAATGCTTTTCGTTGTGGAAGGCGAAAAATCAGTACTTGAAGGACTTTCTGCCTTTGCCTCGCATTTAGAATTGGTCGTTTCACTGGAAGCATTCTCCGAGCAAATTCCGGGCCAGTTCCATTCCAAAACTTTTACGGTTACAACAAAGGAGTTAGAACAAATCTCCGAATTGAAAACTCCCAATAAATGCATGGCTGTTTTTAAACGCCCCGACACGGGGTTATTGAACGATGCATTTACCATTGTTCTGGACGGAATCCAGGATCCCGGAAATATGGGAACAATCCTGCGATTAGCCGATTGGTTCGGGGTGAAACAGGTTGTTTGTTCCAAAGACACGGTGGATTGTTACAATTCGAAAGTGATCCAATCCTCCATGGGAGCAATTTACCGCATTCCGGTCCATTATACGGATCTGGCAAGCTATTTGAAGAACAGTCCGCAGCAAAAATACGGTGCCATGCTGAACGGAACGAATTATAAAACAATCGATTATCCGAAAGACGGAATCCTGATCATGGGAAATGAGGGAAAAGGTGTCCGTCCGGAGATTGAAGCACTGATCGATGTTCCGGTAACCATTCCGCGTTTCGGGGAAGCAGAATCGCTCAATGTAGCCACTGCAACAGCCATTTTGCTGGCAGAAATCATTCAATAAATCATGAAGTTCATATACACACTCCTTTTTATTTGCAGTTCGTTTCAGCTGTTCGCCCAATTCGAGCAAACTCCCGACACCAGTAAATACGCCTCCTACCGATTATCGGTGCGCATTGCCAATAACCGCATCAAGGCCGACAGTAACAATGCGGAAGCTTACCTTCAAAGAGGTTATTACCGGAATTTACTCAGAGATTTCGACGGAGCACTGCAGGATATCGACAAGTATCTTTCCCTGAAACCGGCTGAGGCTTCCACCTATAAATCGCGTGCAAAAGTAAACTACGAAAAAGGAGACTTGCAGCAGGCAATCGTGGATATCAACAAAGCAATCGCGCTCAAACCGGATTATTATGAAGCCATCAATGACCGTTCAACCTTGTACTATAAAACCGGGAATTACGAAGCCTGCAAGGCCGATTTGCTGCTTTTACTGAAACACAATCCGGACGACCTTTCCCAGCTTCTTTACCTGGGTTACTGCGAATCAAAACTGGAACATTTCGATAAAGCCATCAGTCATTTCAAGACGATTCTGACCAAGGATTCGCTTTACAAGGAAGCCTGGAACAACATCGGTTATTGCTATTACCGCATGGGCGACAACAAAAAGGCTTTATCCGCAATCAACAAAGCCATTCAGATCGATCCGCGCTATGCAGAAGCGTATGACAAACGGGCGCAGATCAAAATTTCCAACAATGACGGAACCGGCGCACTGGATGACCTCAACAAAGCGCTTTCCTACAATCCATTTCTGACAACTTCGCTGAACAACCGGACACAGGTTTACATGGCTGCGAAAAAATTCCCGGAAGCACTCGGCGATATCAACCTTTTGCTACAATTGGTTTATCCAACGCCGACACTTTTGAGAATGCGTGCCGACATTTACAAGGAATTGGGCGAAACCAAATTGATGGAAGAAGATTTGAAATTTGCGGAAGAACTGGATAAATAATTACGCATTCAAATCGTAATACGCTTTCACCGCATCAACACATTTCATCCCGTCGATAGCTGCAGAAATAATTCCGCCGGCGTAGCCCGCACCTTCTCCGCACGGAAACAATCCTTTGGTATTGACGCTCATACAGGTTTCACTGTCGCGGGGAACAGAAACCGGGCTGGATGTACGTGATTCAGGAGCGTGCAGCACCGCATCATTCGTCAAAAAACCGCGCATTTTACGATCGAAATCCTTGAAAGCCTGGCGCAACCTTTTCGCAATAAAATCGGGTAAAACCGTATTTAGGTCCACGGAAACAATTCCCGGCTGATAAGAGGTTCTCGGGAAATCTTTCGACTTCTTTCCTTCCACAAAATCCTTCAGGCGCTGAGCCGGAACAGCTTGCGTACTTCCCGCTGCTCTCCAGCAATCCTGTTCTACTTTTTGCTGGAATTCCAGGCTCACCAACGAATTTTCCGGGGAATAACCCGGCAATTCGGTTGGTTCTACACTTACTACAATCCCCGAATTGGCTGTGGGGTTATTGCGTTTGGAAGGCGACCAGCCATTGGTTACCACTTCCCCGTTCTCCGTTGCACAGGGCGCAATAATTCCACCCGGACACATACAGAACGAGTAAACTCCCTGATCTGCAACCTGCGTTACCAGGGCATAAGATGCCGGAGGCAGGAACCAGTCGTTGTGGCGTCCGTGGTATTGGATTTCGTCGATGATTTGCTGCGTGTGCTCTACCCGGACTCCCAGGGCAAATGCTTTGGCCTGGATAGCGACTTGTTTTTCTTTTAACAGGTAAAAAATATCACGCGCCGAATGTCCGGTTGCCAGCACCAATGCCTTACAGGGAATCGTTTGATCTCCGTTGATGGTAATCGCCTCAACTTCGCCGTTTGTAATACTGATATCTGTGAGCTTCGATTCAAAATGCACTTCGCCTCCGTATTCGCGGATACAATCGCGCATGGAAACGATGATTTGGGGCAACTTGTTCGTTCCGATATGCGGGTGTGCATCTACAATGATGTCTTCGCGAGCACCAAAATGGACAAACCACTTCAGGGCACGCATCACATCTCCCCGCTTTTTGGAACGCGTATACAACTTCCCGTCCGAATACGTTCCCGCACCGCCTTCTCCGAAACAATAATTGGATTCGGGGTTTACGATGTGTTCTTTATTGAGCTTTGCCAGGTCGCGTCTCCTGGAACGCACGTCTTTTCCCCGTTCAAAAACAATGGGTTTCAAGCCGAGTTCCAATGCTCTCAAACCGGCATACAAACCTGCGGGCCCGGCACCGATAATGTGAACTGTTTTCGAATCTTCCGTTACTTTTTGCGGGTTGAATTCCGGTTCAAACGGCGGAATAACTCCATCCGGGAACACTTCAAAACTGGCATTGATCTTAATATCGCGTTTACGGGCATCGATGGAACGTTTGTGCCATTTATACGCAAAGGAATCGATAGGAAGTTTTAATTCGCGGGAAATAGCCGAGCGGATGAATTGTTCATCTCTTGCTTCTTCCGGAGAAAATTGGAATTGTACCTGCATTCAAAAAGGATTCTGCTGCAAAGATATTTTCTTTTTACAGCAAAGAGAAAAAGAGCGTAAAGTTTTATGGGACCAGATTTTCGCCTTCAGCAGGGCCCTTCTCGTTTTTACCGCAAAGAGAAAAAGAAAAAAGAGGTGTTATCAATGATTTTAACCTTTGCGTTCTTATTTTCTTACGGTTTTTAATTATCCTTCGAAGATGAGCGAGATCCAAAGCACCTTGTTGTAAAGACTGTTGATCGGTTTGGAAACCGGTGAATTATCCTGGATCAATGAATTCTGGAAACTCTGGGAGAATTTTACTTCGAAGCCGAACTTGAAGAAAGGAGCAAACCACTCGAGGCCTCCCCCAACCTGTCCCTGGAAATCATTTGCCTTGATCTTGATAAACGGGTCGATGAAGTTTTGGGAAGCTTCTTCCTGGGATTGCAAATCGTAGGAATATTGTCCGCCGACCAGCACATACGCCGCAAAATTATTAATGCGCAATGTACGGAACTGGAGCATCAGCGGGAAATCCAGGTTCGTGGAATTCACCCGTTCTTCCTTGAAAAGGTCTTTTGTTTTGCTTGGATCCGGATCCTGGTAATAATACTGGACAGCCCGTTCCTGGAAAGATAAAGTAGGAATAAAACGCAAACGAACCACCGGATGGCCCAGCTTGACCGTTGTCACAATTCCGACCTGTCCGCCGGGCTGACGTTTGGTTTCCAGGGATCTTAATCCGTAACTGGAATAGGCATCCGTGGCCGGAACGGCTTTAAAATTGGCCGTATTCACACCCAGCATGAACCCGAAGTGAATCCAGCGTTCATCAAAACGTTTGTAGTTCTTCGGTTTTTCAGGTTGCGCGAACAGCATACCGGTCATTAAAACACCGACAAACGTTATGGCCCATTTTGTATTCATACCTTTCAAACGTGATTTATCATTTTTTATTCTAAAAAATGAGTTCAAGAGTTTAAAATGTTCAAAGGTCTAAACTATTGAACTCTTTGAACCTTTTGAACCCTTTGAACTTTTGAACTTTTGAAACTTACTTTATCCCCGAATAGATCGTTGCAATTCCTCCTGAAACCAATCTGGCAGCTACTTTGTGATACCCCAGTTTTTCGAGGATATCCGTAAATGCTTTTCCTTCCGGGAATGCGGCAACCGATTCCGGTAAGTAAGCATACGCTTTATCGTCCTTCGAAATACGTTTACCAAAGAACGGAATGATGTATTTGGAATGGAAGGCATAATACTGTTTTACGGGGAATTTCTTCGGTTTGGAGAATTCCAGGATGATCAGTTTTCCTCCCGGACGAACTACGCGCAGCATTTCCGACAAGCCTTTTTCCAGGTTCTCATAGTTACGCACTCCGAAACCAACGGTCAATGCATCGAAGTAATTGTCTTCAAAAGGCAGGTTTTCGGAATCGCCCAAACGCATGGAAATGGTTTTATCCAACTTGCGTTTCTTCATTTTTTCGCGCCCTACTTCCAGCATCCCTTCGGAAATATCCATTCCTACGATTTCTTCCGGTTTCAATTTCATCAACTGAATAGCAAAATCGCCTGTTCCGGTAGCCAGGTCCAGAATACGTTTCGGCTGGATCTCTTTCAGCATGTTAACTGCCTTTCTTCTCCAGATCTTGTCAATTCCAACCGATAAAAAATGATTCAGGAAATCATAACGCTTGGAGATCTTGTTGAACATCTCCGCAACTTCTTCCTTCTTCGATTTATCGTCTTTACCGTATGGTTTTACAACTTTTCTCTCCATCTTTTAATTGAGAATGGAAAATGGATCATTGAAAAATAAAACGGGGTTTCGACTCCGCTCAGCCACCTTATTTATTGTCGGCTTTTCAATTCTCAATTTTCAATTTTACATTTAATTATATTGTTTTCCTTCACATTCCTGGATCAACTGATCCGGATCAATACTTACCACCCCGCTTTTTTCACAAACCAAACCTCCGGCCAAATTGGATAATTCCGCAATGCTTTCGATAGAAAGTTCGGCTGTGAGGCACAAGGTTGCCACGGAAATAACCGTATCACCTGCCCCGCTTACATCCGCAATGTTCCGGAAATGCGCCGGTGTGTGGTAATCCGCTTCGTCTTTCTTAATAAAAACGCCGTGTTCCGAAAGTGTTACGAACGTAATTTCATTATCCAGTGCTTTTTCCAGTTCGGAAACGGCCTGGTTAAACAAATCGCGCTGTTGGTAAGAGCAATCAATCCCTATTCCTTCTTTCAATTCTTTCAGGTTCGGCTTGAAAAGCGTTACTCCTTTATATGCCAGGAAATTCTCTTTTTTCGGGTCAACCGTGGTTGGAATCTTTTTCTCGGAAGCCCATTTCACCACTTCACTGATTACTTTCGGAGTCAGTACTCCCTTGTTGTAATCTTCAAAAATGATCGCATCAATGGCTTCTGCATCCAAAACAGAACGGATCTTCTCCAGGAAAGCATCTTCTTCCGCTGCGGATAAAGCGTGCGTATCTTCCGCGTCAATTCGCAACAGGTGCTGATTGTTCCCGATTACACGTGTTTTCACAGTCGTTACACGTTCGGAACTTTTCAAAATCCCGTTTACTGACATGTTCAACCCGTTCAGCAGATCTGTCAGGTCATGTCCTTTTTGGTCGTTGCCAACTACAGAACAGATAACCGGGTTTGCGCCCAAAGACTGCAGGTTCAATCCCACATTTGCTGCTCCACCCAATCGCTGCTCTTCTTTCCCCAAACTGATAATGGGAACCGGTGCTTCGGGGCTTATGCGGTGAACTTTTCCCAGCATGTAAGCATCTATCATCACATCACCAATCACTAAAATGCGTTTGGTTTTGAATGCAGCAAGTATTTCGTGTATCGTCATTTAATTCAATTCTGCTAATGCGTTTGCAACGCGTTTCATGGCTTCGGTCAATGTTTCTTCTGAAGCTGCGTAGGAAATACGCATACAGTTGGCATCACCGAAAGCTTCGCCGGAAACCAGCGCCACTCCTTTATCCAACAGGTACATGCACAAATCCTCTGCAGTATTGATCGTCGCATCTCCATGCTTTTTCCCGAAGAAACTGGAAATGTCCGGGAACACATAAAATGCTCCGCCCGGTTGATTGCTCTTCACACCCGGCATCTTGTCCAAAGCATCCAACACCAGTTTCCGTCTGTTCTCAAATGCTTTCACCATGTCTTTCAGAATAGCAGGATCTGCATTGACTGCGGCAATGGTTGCACGTTGTGCGATGGAACATGTTCCTGAAGTGAACTGTCCCTGGATTTTATTACAGGCTTCTGCAATTTCTTTCGGAGCACCGATGTATCCGACTCTCCAACCGGTCATTGCCCAGGCTTTCGAAACGCCGTTTACGGTTACGATTTGCTCACGAACGTCTTCAAATTGTGCCATGGAATGGTTGTGTCCCACGAAATTGATGTGTTCGTAGATTTCGTCCGACATTACAAGAATATCCGGATTTTCTTTCACCACATCTGCCAATGCTCTCAATTCTTCTTTGGTATAAACCGTTCCCGTAGGATTACAAGGCGATGAGAACATCATCATTTTGGTTTTCGGGGAAAGTGCTTGGCGGAATTGCTCCGGGGTAAATTTAAAATCGCTTTCAATAGTCGTAGCAACCACCACCGGAATACCACCGGCCACTTTCACGATCTCTGCATAGGAAACCCAGTAAGGCGCCGGAATGATAACCTCATCGCCCGGATTGATAACAGCCATCACCAGGTTGGCAATCGATTGCTTTGCCCCGGTTGAAACAACAATGTTTTCACGTTTGTACGGAATCCCGTTATCACGGTTGAATTTATTCGCAATGGCATCTCTCAAATCATCGTATCCGGGAACAGGTGTATATGTAGTGAAGTTCTGCTCCATGGCCTCTTCGGCTGCTTTTTTAATGAAATCCGGGGTATGAAAATCCGGTTCTCCCAAACTCAATGAAATGATGTCTTTTCCCTGGGCACGTAATTCTCTGCTTTTTCGAGACATGGCCAGGGTTGCCGACTCTTCCATTTCCAATACGCGATTAGATAATTGAATCATAAATTGCTTCGTTAATGAGTTTCAAATTTAGGGATTATTCAGAACAATGATGCAATAACCCGGGAATAGTTAACGATTATAAACACCTATTTCCATGACACAAATTCCATGACACTAACCACTATTAACCAATTTTGTTATTCTACCGCAGATGCACAAATGTTTGGAGGCGCTTACCAGTGGGAGTTATGTACCTAAGTCAGGTAATCTCTTTCAGAGATTCTTATGGCAATTTTGTTCAAAGAATCAAATGATAGTTTACCACAGATGCAGATTTTTATGGCCCTTACCAGTCGCCTCTTTTACTTGTATCTGACAAAATTTTCCTTTCTGTTTACACTAATTTACATTGCTTTAAATGAATTGAATTGAGCAGGCTCTACTTTTATGGAAACGGAAAAATTATGAAAGCATTTTTAATCGGGGCATCGGTCATTTTTTGCCTTTACAGCGCGCAAACTTCAGACGTCAAAAAACAGGAAGCATCCATTCCAAAACCGGATTACCGGGAAGATACCGTGGTTTACGGCCCTCAGCCACCTTGTTATTACAGCAATGCTGTGAGTGAATACGTTCGGCGTGTTTTCCAGGACAGCCGGGGATTTTTGTGGTTCGGAACAAACTCAGACGGCCTGGCGCTTTTCGACGGGTATAAACTTTCTTACCTGACTACTTCAGACGGGCTCAGCGGGTCGCAGGTTACAGGAATCATGGAAGACAAACAGGGTAAAGTATGGTTTTCTACCAATAACGGCATTTCCAGGTATGACATTGCTGCCGGTCCGGGAAAAAGCTTCCGGAATTTCGGGGAAAAAGAAGGTTTGAGCGATAAAAGCACCTGGTGTATTTTCCAGGACAGCAGAGGCACCATTTGGGCAGGAACATCCCGGGGATTGTGCCGTTTTAACGGGGAAACCTTTGAAGCTTTCTCCTTGCCTAACGCTCAAAAAAGCTGGATCCGAGCCATTACAGAAGACCGGAAAGGAAATTTGTGGTTTGCTACCGCAGACAAGGGCGCTTTTAAATTCGACGGGAAGAACTTCCTGCAACTGAACACAAAAGACGGCTTGTGCTCAAACAACCTGACCTGCATCCTGGAAGACAAACACGGATATATGTGGTTCGGCTCCATGGATAACGGTATCAGCAAATACACTCCTACGGGGAAAGGAAAGAAGGATTTTCAAACGTTCAATGCCCAAAACGGGATCGGTGGCAATGAGGTATGGACCGTCTACGAAGACCCGAAAGAGAACATCTGGTTTTCCTGCGAAGGTTTCGGGATTTACCTATACCAAAACCAGAAGATTTACAACTACCATGAAAAGCAAGGACTCCACATGGGAGCAGTGCAAGCATTTTACCAGGATAAATTTGGTCTGATGTGGATTGGCGGCGGCGGCGGGTTGGTTCGCTTCACCGGGGATTCTTTCAAAATAATTACCAGGGAAGGTCCGTGGGACGACGGATGCTAAGGACAGTGTGGGAAACAGAATGAGAATGAGTGTGGTTTCCTTGATAATTGATACTTAACTCATTGATCATTCACATTTTTTGTAACCAATTCATTCTTTTTGCATTAATAGCTGCAAACTGAATCCAAATGCGAAACTACTTATCTTACCTCATGGCTATGGGTGTGTGTTTCCTCATCCACACCTCCTGCACTTCGCCGGCTGCTACAAAGCACACAGCGATCATCAAAAACAAAGACCAGGCAAAATTACCTGCCTCAAAACCTTCGGAAACCTTCCGGTTGGCTGCCTTCACCCGTGAACCGGAAACAGCCAATCCAACGTTCAAACGATTGAGAACTCAACCCGTAGAACCGCAACCGGTTATTCCCGAAATAACGGACCTGGAAAAACTCGGAGCTTTGCTGGCAAAATACAATCCGGAAACAGAAGTATTTACCATTGATCCTACGGAGCCTTCTTCGGTTACCAGTACCAACGGCACGCAGGTTTTCTTCCAGGAATCTGCCTTCAAAGACGAACAGGGAAATGTGGTCAGCGAGCCGGTTACCATTGAACTGAAAGTTTGTGACAACCAGCTGGCATTCCTGGCCAACAACCTGGTAACAGAAACCAGCGACGGAAAACTGTTGGAATCCGGCGGTATGATCCATATCCAGGCACTCCTGAATGATCAGAAACTGGTTTTGGACCCTGAAAAAGAAGCCATTGTGCTCTTCCCGAAATTCGGTACGAACCTCGACATGCAATCATTTAGCGGTGTGATGGACGGTGACCTGGTGAAATGGAACCTGCACACACCTGCTCCGGAAGTTTTGGAAGAACCGGTTGTTGCTGCGGAGATTAGCGCTAAAAAAGACAAAAGCCTTCACTTACGTATCCATGAATTCACCGCCAAATTGAATGAAAAAGATGTGAACTGGATGATGGAAAATACCGATCAATCCTTACTCGACTGGCTGGAAGAACAGGATATCAACGGCACCAAACTGCAATCCTGGCTGGCTTTACCCGGACGTAAGATCCAAACCAAGCTGCACCTGAACCGGAAGGGACGGATCAAGCTCATGGAATCCGACCTGGTGGCACATGAAGATATCCTGGATGAATTGCAGCGGTTGTTTGACAAAGCCCCCGCTCTGGACATCAAAACCATGTCGGCCTTCTACAACCAAACTTCCCTGTTCTTGTCTTTCACCGGTAAAAAAGGAGTTTCGGAAGACAAGATCCGCAACCGTGTAAAACGCAAATACGGTAAATTCAAAGCCGAACTGGTCGATGATTTCACGGCCAAAGAATTGAACAACTACATCCTCGAGGTCAACCAGCTGGGATGGCACAACTGCGATCATTTTAAAGAATCCGATCAGAAAGAAGACATTTTAGTGAAAGGCGATCAGAAAAAACCGGTAAAAGTAATCCTGGTGTTTGACAAATTCCAGGCACAGCTGGCCGGCAAACAAACGCTGCAAGGATGGAAATTTGAAGACATACCGCTGGATCAATCCGTACGCGTAATTGCTTTTTCCTTCGATGGCGATAAACCTTTGATGGCCAACCAAACGGTTCAGTTGACCACAAAAGAACTCACCATCAGCGAATTCAAACCATTCTCCTACAACGAACTGGAAATGGCGATGAAAAACTGATCTTATTTCCGCTTAACAAAAGCTTGATGACCGGGGAGGTTTTGGTTTTCCTCCCTGGTACTTGCTAATTTTTATCCGGCAGCACAAACCACGCCCCGTTCTGACCGATGAAAACATCTTTGCCCTTCTGATCTTTTGCACTCACAAACCAGTAATAATCTACCGAAGCTGTTTTTTTCAGGCTTTCAGGATCTAAACGAACCGGTTCCCTGGTCAGTTTTTTTCCTGTAGCGATGGAATAAATATGCACCAGTCCATTTCCGGCAGGTTCTGCTGCAAACATTGCGTCGTCGGAAATAGATGCCGCCGCACTCAGCGAACCATCCGCAAAAGTATGGATCAGGTGCTCCGATGCGCGGTCACCGGTCGGATGAAAAACATGCTGTTTCCCGTTGATGTAAGCAGAAAAAACCGGTTGAATTCCATTGTATCTGGGATTACCGTATTTCCATTCCGTGAAATAGTACCCGTTCACAGTCACCGAATCGTATTCGAACGGAATGAGCACTTTTCCTTTATTGGAGAGCATTCCCGCTTTTCCATCCTGAAAGGCCTTAAAAAAGACAGGAAGCTTATCGTCCGGTACGATGGAATCAAAATATTCATTTTCGTCACTGACCGTTAATCGCTTAAACAGGTTGAAATCTTTCAGCTGCAGCAGTTTCATCCGGGTGGTTTTCCTTGAAACAGTTTGTTTGACCCGAATAAAATACCCGTAAAACTCAAACTGGTCGTCCTTACCTCCGGTAAAAATGGTATCTATCCATTTCTTCAGCGGGTTATAAAACAACAAAAGAGAACGGTTTGCTTCTCTTACCACCAGCCACTCAGAGTTGTTGTTTCCGTACAAATGCTCCAACTCCGTGTATTTTGCCGGGAGAATTTCATTTCCGTGACTGTCCAGCGCGCCAGTGTATTTCCCTTTCCGGATCAGCAAAATGGAACTCATAGTATCGTTTCCGATAAATCCATCCGCTTCAACTTTAAACAACGTATCCTTCTGCTTAAACTGGCTTACTCCTTCGTAAAAATGTGAGCTTACTTCCCACTCATCTTTCGCACCGGAAACGCTCATTTTTGCCTGGAAAGGCCTGGTTATTGAGTTATCCAGCCATCTCGGTCTCTGGAAGGCATTGAAAAAGTTCCCATATCTTCCTGCAAGCAAATTTTCCCGATCATTCGCCAATACAAAACTCTGCTTACCTAGTGGCTGACCCAAAGGAGCTGGTCCTTCCCGTTCTTTTTTCAACCGGTAATTTTTAGGCATAACGGCCGGTATAAATACATTCTCTCTGGTTTCCGTTAAGACATGTTCGTAAGTATACGTTTTAGCGGTCTTTGCAGTTTGGTCCAAAATCGTGTAAACCTCCCTTGTCAATTGAATATACTGGTTGGAAAACGGGATGATTTCTTTTAAAACAAATGTTTTCGTATCGAAATGATACAACGCTTCCTGCTTTCCTTTCCGGAACACGAAGAACTCTTTCCAGTCCTGGATATTGTCAACAGGGTCTTTGGTCAGTAAAACCGTTTTACCGGATTCGACGTTATAAAACAACTGAAATTGCTCTTCTTTCTCAGCGAACAAAAAATTTCCCTCATAATCCGGCTCATAATCCGGCGGACTTTCCGATGTGGTGTATTTCCGGATATCTTCATACTCAAATCCCGAATGAATCACTCCATCTGTTGTTCCAAGAGCTTTCTTCCCGTTTTTCTCCAATGAAAACAGATGATACCTGAACAGGTAAACGGGAAGTACCCGGTCATATTCACAGGGAAAAACATATTTACCGTTCATGACCACACCCTCTTTTCCTTTAGCGCGTACAATGTATTCGCTCTTATGCGAAATCATATCCTGCACCTCATCAAATCGCACGGAAAAAGGAATATTGCCATTGGTATCGGCAAGAATAAACTGGTTATCGATCTTAAAGGGTTGGTAGTGATTCTGGGCAAACAAGCCTGCGCTCAGCATGCACCCAAAAAACAAAAGTGCTTTTGTCATGGTTAAAATATAAGGCAGGCTAAATTTATCCATTTTACCTCCCCGATTTCAACCTTTCGGCAGCTGCAACCAATAAATGATTAGAACTAACTAGTGGGTGCGTTTTTACATGAACTACTTATCCGGCAGCACAAACCACGCCCCGTTCCTACCCATCAGGACATCTTTACCCTGCGCATTTTTTCCGCGGATGTACCAGTATGTTTGATTGAAAGAAGCATATTTCCGGTTATCCGGGTGCAAAGAAACCGGTTCCCGGGACAACAGGTTTCCGTTGATGGAATAGATATTTACCAGGTTGGTTCCCACGTCGTCTATTACAAAAAGCCCGTCGTCGGAGATCTTTGCTGTGGCATTCAAAGTGCTTTCTTTGAACGAATGAATCATTACCGCGGATTGCTGATTATTCGTAGGATGATAAATGTGTTTCTTCCCGTTAAGGTACGCCGAAAAAATGGGCTGCAATACCCGGTAATCCGGATACCCCTGAAACCTGGAGATTAGCGGCGCATAATAGGCATCAAGTTGAATGGAATCGTACTGACAGGCAATTACAGGTATTCCCATCACGGTTAGAATTCCTTTTTTACCGTTTCTACTGGTATTCAGGAAATAAGGAAAGGGGTTACCGGGTACAATATTTTCATAAAAGTCATTGAAATCCAGGACAACCGGTTTGATGGTCTTAAACGGCGGCATCCATTTCACTAGTTTTACCTGGTATTTCTTTTTACTTACAGGTCTTTTTACAAGCAAATACTCCGTGTGGATCTCGATTTCATCCTTATTTGTACCCTTCAAAACCGTATATATTTGGCCGCTTACCTGTTCGTAAAAATACAGCACGGATTCTTTTCCTTCTTTTACCAGCATCCAGTCCTCTCCATCTTCTCCACGTAAACGTTCTATTTTTTCAAAACGGGGTGCGAATAACTCATTCCCGCGGCTATCCACGGCGCCATATAATTTCCCCGTTTTTGTCAAAATGATTCCTGTCGGAAATTCCGGAACAAACACTTCATTCGCTAATACATGAAAAGCAGTATCTTTTTGATTGTCTTTCGGGCTTGCCCATATTTTCCGAAAATGGGCGTTCACCAACCAATCTCCTTTTTTGCCTGTCACTTCAAATGTTGCCGTGTACTTCAATAAGTCTCCAAGCAAAGAAGGAGGCGTTTCTATGGTTTTAAAAGATTGGAACACGTTATCCCTGTATCCTGCCTGGAGGGATTTTCGTGCGCGGTCCAGATCTTTTTTCTCCATTACCATTTCCATTGGCGGATCGTTTTCTTCCTCCTCTTCTCCGGGGCCTATCATAGCTTCATCATACACTTCCGGTCCCTTAAAGGTTTCCAGCAGGACATGATCGTAGGAATATTTTTTAGTGATCCCTTTTTGCGGGTTCCAAACGGAATAAATGCCATATTGCAGGTTGAAAGATTGTTCCGCATACGGATGAATTTGTTTCAGGCTCAAAGTCGTCTTGTCAAATTCGAACAGCGCCTGCTGCTTTCCTTTTTTCAATACAAACATGCCGTTTGCATCCTTTATTCCGTCGACCGGCTCACCGGTAAGCAGCTTGCTTTTATTCGATTTATCCACATACATCAACAGGCTTTTAGCTGTTGGCAGGTACAATTGAAAGAAATTACCGTTGTCATTCAATCCTTTATTTTCCGAGGCACCATCGAGTGAATACAAAGCAATTCGCTGGTAATCAAACCCGGTATGGATAACTCCGTCCGTTGTGGCTAGTGCATTCAACTGTCCACGGCGCAGGATGTATAAATAAGAATAGTAAGTCGGATTCAGGCTCGTAATCTGGTCATATTCTACCGGAAAAACAGCTTGATTATGGCGCACAACGCCGTATTTCCCTTTAAAACGGACAATGTATTCCCGGTTTTGATAATCCGTTACATAGACATCATCAAAGCGTTTTCCAAAGGCAACATTCCCGTTTGTATCGGCAAAAATGTACTGGTTATCGATCTCGAACAGGAGGTTTGCAGCGGAATTTTGAGCAAAGGCGGTTTGAATAAAAACACCAAGAAGTAAGGTCAGAATTATTTTCATTACAGGGATTGATAACGCCGCTAAAATAGGAATTTTTAAGTTTCAATCCCTGCTGAAAATGGATTCATTTCAATCACTTAACTGTTCTTTATTAGAATAAATGTACCTTTCGTTATTTGGTATGTACGGCCGCTGATTTTGAACGTTTCTCCTTCTTTCATCGTTGCCAGGTTCAAAATATCATCCTCTATGGTATGCACCGATCCGCCGGTTTTGGCCGCAATCAACAGGTAATCCGGGTGCAGTCCGTAATACGTTCCGCAAAGAACAACGCGCACGGGCACTTTGACCTGCTCCAGTAAACGGATGTCTTTCACCGGCGCCAATGCATCTGCAACCAGGATCAATTCTTTACAACCCGGGTTGCTTTGATACGCTTTCAGCAAGCCTTCGATGTTATTTTCTGGTCCATCGCCGCCACAGCCCCCGGTCATCGCTTTGATGGCCAGTTTACGCACGGTTTCTATGTCACAGGTTGCCGTTTGGTAAATCCCCCCTATTTGCCCGATCTGCTTTTGAGCTTCGGTTTTCCGGTCGCCGTCGTTGAAAAACGTGATCTGTTTGACTTTTTCATTGTTGAACTGAAGTGCCAGCCACAATAACAACTGCCCGGTGTAGGGCGACATACTTCCGGTAATATCTGCGGCAATAGTCATATTTTTCCATTTATTCCGGTTAAAAACATTCGCTATCACCTGGTCGGCAGAAGCATTTGGAAATACCATACTTCCCGCAACCGGTGTCACGGAAGTTGTTGCACAAACCGCTGTTCCGGAGAGAAAATCCGTTCCTGTTCCCGTTATAGCCACTTCACGGGTTGAGGCTCCCATTGTCCGCTCAAAACTTTTGTGTGACATTGTTTTTGATTCCGGTTTTGATGGCGCACCAACTGTTTTCAGGAACGAAATTTCACTTTTCATACTTTCAATCGTTGGCGGAACACGGTAATGAACCACCACTCCATGAAAAAGCGCAGCAGCTTCTTCCAGGTTTTCACATTCCGTTTGAGCCACCAGGTTCCATTCGGAGACATTACTTTTCCTGATCACCGGGTACAATTCCAATAAAGTTTGCGCGCGTTTTTCATTCAGCACATCAAACGATCTTCCTTTCGGGAAATCGGTGTAGACGATATCAACGGCTATGACTTCGGCATGCGCAGGCAGCTTTTCTGTTAGTTCAACGGTCGATTGCGCCTTTCCGAAACGCATCGGGATGAAAGCATGTGAAAGCGCTCCGGTCGGTGCGTCGTATTTGGCAACCTGCAAGCGTTTACAGGCAGGAAGGATGGTCGTTGCGTGAGCCCCCAAAACGGAACAAACGAATACGAAGGCAAGAATTGTTTTTCTCATGGTGATTTTTGAAGGTAGTGTCGGAAACGTGAAAAGGTAACAACCTCCTCCAAAAATAATTTTGGTTATCTTCATCCGCATGGGAATCTCGAAAAAAGGGAAACGCAAAATCGTTGTGGGCGGAAAAACCTATTTCTGGTGGGTATACAACGAGTATAATGAATCGCGCTTTGACGGAGACCGGCTCCAACTCGTTGCTGAAGATCAGTCGCATTCCATTATTTACGGATTGCAGCAGGAAGACGACAAACGCCTGGCAGCAATCAATTTGCGTCACAGCCAGGGAAGCGTCTGTATTGAATGTCCGAAGTTTGAAAACGAACAGGGAATCATCACTCCGGCCGGCATCCGCAAACTGGTGGAATGGTGTAAAGCCGGAACATCCTCCAAAATCGAATTCGCCAACCACCAGGATATTCCTTATCCCTTATCGGAAGAGCAGAAACAAACCCTTTACAGGGAAATTTTGAGTTTGATATCCAGATGAGTCAACTATGACTTTCTGACAAACAATTATCTCATCCTGCCCTTCTCACGTGTAAGCGCGTAAATGCTTCTTACTCTCTTATTCTCATTTAATCCGAAGCGATCAGCCGCGGCTGATCTGCTTTGGATTCTCACTCTCATTCCGTTCTCTCATAAACCTCTCTTCCCCACTCCTCCACGCTTGTATGGCTATACTCTTCGTTCCACAGCAATTCGCTGAATTCCTGTTTTAGTTGGCGAATGGCTTCCGGGTCGGTGATGCGGATACGGGTTTCGTGGTTGAACAAACAGCCCGAACGGGTGAAATTGACAGAGCCCAGGTAGGCAATGCAATCGTCGATGATGTAGAGTTTACTGTGCAGGTTAAAATCCCTGGAGCGGCCTGGCTTTTTGCGGGTGAAATACGAACCGAAGATCTTGATGGGAAAAAGCGAACTGTAAGAGTAATGCCAGAAACGGATTCCTTTAGCGTAGTTGCGCATCCATTGACCGATAAACGCAATTCCTGTAAACAGCGTAAATGCGACGACATCGGAAACATTGACCGACTCGGCAAACAGGTCCGAAAGGTTGGCAACCGCCAGGAATCCGAACACGAGCATCAAAACAATTCCCGACACGTACAGGAATTCCTTGCGGCTTTTCAATTCTTTGTCCACGTGCTTGTGCTGTTGAATGATACGGTAGCTGTTCTTGTCCGCATGGGCGTGATCTTCCACTTCGTTGGAAGTCACCAGTTCGATGTGTACGCCGAATCTGAAACGTTCCAGGAGAATATCCACCAGCTTTGCAGACAAATACGGCGACATTACCCGGATGGATCGTTTGGCTTTCAGCATATCGTCGAGAATCATTTTCCCGGATCCTTCCCCGATGTAGATATCTCCGGTTACATTGTTGATTGTTTTGCTCATGGTCAGTGGGTTTTCGTCTATACCGACATAAGCAGAAAAAGATAAATTTGGTACAATTGCAGAGGCAGAAAATTTTCTGTCTCCTGCTGAATGATTCCTCCCAAATTTTAACAAACATTTTTTGTAATCAAAAGAAGCATTCTGTAACTTACTTATCTATTCACTGTAATATTTAAGTTTATGTATCGATCCGCAAAATATCGAAACACACTTAACTTAATACCTTTATTACTAGGAGGAATTCTAATTCTTTGCGTAAACTACCAAATCATTGTCTGGGGAATCAAAAGGGATTACCTGAGCGTGATTTATTTCATCTGGGTACTGATCGGGTTCCTGATCTTTATCTTCTACCTGGAGCTCATCTATTTTATGTACTCTGTGATGGAAATAACTCCCCGGGAGATAATTTTCACCAAACCCTGGAGGCGTTTCGGGCTGTTCCGCAAGCGACAGAGCAAATGGATTATTCCGCATTCGGAATGGACGGAATTGCATGCATTCCATGTAAAGTCGAATGCTACGCTTTATTTCAGGAAGGAGCGCGATTCGGTCTTCTTTGCTACCATAGAAGGCGGAAGTACCTTTGCCCGGAAAATCAAAAAGCATTTCCGGGAGAAATTGATCTACTATTCTCCCACCCAGTTTCCACAAAAACTGCGTAATCAAATGCTCGACGAATCATCCGAAAGAGTGATGCGGTACTGATAAAAAAATCCCGGTCTGATAAAGCAGCCGGGATTTTTCATTAAAAGTTTATACTTACGCAGGCTGGACCGTCCAGGTATTGTCCGGGTTCAGGGTCACGTTGATCGCCGATACTCCTTCCAGGAATTGGACCAACGCGGAATTGGTCATCTCTTTCACATTCAATATTTCTCCCTGTTCGTAATCTCCGAATGCTACCCAGTACTCCGGATGAGGATTCAATGCCAGGTTGGAATCCGGTTGAGCAGGCATCAAAAAAGTCGGTGCTCCGGCCATTCCCAGTCCTATCCCCAACTGGTTCGCAGGAATCGTGTTATCTGTTTTGATGTACAAAGTCCCTTCCGGCCCGTTATCAGGTTGGATCACAAAATTGTATCCGCTATCATACGTCAGCAATGCGGTATTATACTCCGTCAAACTTGCAGGAATACATTGAGACGTCACCGATTTCATACGCGCATTGATTGCTTTCTGTTCCATCCACGCAAAATCGTATGCGGGTTCCCAGCTGAACGAGCCGAGTGTAGACGGATAAAGATACTTGGTGAACCACGCTAAGGAATAAGAATCCGGTGTATTTAGCTCCGGGTATTGCTGGAAAATCATAAAACTTCCCGGGTTCATGGAATTGTTGATGAAGTTGATCCGGTATTCAACTCCTGAAGAATTGTTGTCAGCCATAATGAATAATAGTTAAGAGCCGCTAAAGTAACGAATAAATTCAATCCTCCGTTTTTCGTTCCTGAAAAGCCTCAAAACCAAGGGGAAACCCTCGAAGCCCCTTATTATTCCCCGAAAAAATTACTGCCGGATGACAAACCGCTTCATGACCGGTTCCTGGTCTTTTTGTACAAACTCCAGGAAATACTCCCCGTTTGGAAGATCTTCCGCATGGATTTCCAATTGCCCTTCCACTTCCAGGTTCGTGGCTTTATCCGTTCGTATTACTCTCCCCGTCAGGTCAGTGATGCGGATTGTAAGTTGTGACTGGTCCAGCTGGTCACAATACACTTTAAAGCTTCCTGTCGAAGGATTGGGTACTAATGAAATCTTTTCGGCGGCTTGCTCATCCAAACCTAAAAGACATCCCGACCCGGCATTATACAGGTAATGAGCCGGAATATTCGGAGGTGTTGTTAACGAGCCTCCCTGCAAAGACAAATTCGATGCCGTATAATTGCAATTGGGGCCGAAGGTATTCGGACACATGATTTGTGCGGAAAAAGCTGAATTGCTATTCCACAAAAAGATTCTTCCGGACGGAACCAGGAAAAATTGCGGAGCAGTTTGAGAGAATGATGCAACTTCATAGGGAGTATTCTGCCAATTCGCCTGGTCCATATTGTACTGCATCAGCTTGTTGTTCTCCGCACGGTATATTTTTCTGCCGTCTGATGAAAACACTCCGTCATTCGTAGTTGGAAAAGTATGCACAAGTACTAAATTCCCGGTCGGGGCATCCAGTTCGTATAAGCGGGATTTAATCATCAGATGGGTACGGTCCGGGGCAACGATAATTCTCCCGCCTTCCTGGAAAAGAGTTTGGAAAGAATCAAACCCGTTCACCCCGAAATGAATCTTATACAGCGAGTCGCCCTGGTAAGAATACACCCAGTATCCCAAAGCTCCCGATTTTTGTTCATCGTCTGTGTCCAATACCACGTTCAGAGGTTCCCAATCCGTAGATCCGCCGCCATTCAGATAAGGTACTACCACGTTGTTTTGCGAAATAACCGCACCGTTCCCGCCATTGGCCAGCATGTCGATTATTCCGTAAGAAAGTCCCGAATGATCGGATTGAGGTCCCGTGAAAGCCGCTTCAATACAATCTTTTGTCAACAGGTAATATTTTTTGCTGGTGGCCGAAATTCCCGCAGGGTCCGGTAATATGATCGCTCCCTGTTGCGTACTGAAACACCCGAGATGCTCCAGGTTTTGGCCGTTTTGAAGAAACTGCCCGTTTGCTCCCCACGCACCGCCGGTATAATTCGAAGTCGGGGAAGTTCCGCCGTTGGAATAAAATAACAGGTTCCCGGCAGAGTCACAGATAGATGCGCCCGATTCCCTCGAACTCACCGCGTTGGATGAAAGTACCTGGAAAGGTGAAAACCGGAAATCCAAAATACATGTTCCCCAATAGATCGTGCTCACTTCATTTTGGGTGAAGCATTGGGCTGTAATTAACAACGAAACGATGAAGACGCTGATTCTCATGGCAGTAATTGATTTAAACCAAATTAATGCAAATACTTCGAAAATCAAAATGTGCCATCCTGTCGGAATCAAACTTTCATTATCTTCGCGTACGAAAAAAATAAGAACTCACTTCATGAAAAAGGTAGCAGTAATTGGTGCAGGAACAATGGGAAATGGAATTGCCCACACATTCGCACAATTTGGATATACAGTATCGTTGATCGACGTAGCTCAAGCTTCATTGGACAAGGGATTGGCAACGATCACGAAAAACCTGGACCGCCAGGTGGCAAAAGAAGCCATTACAGAAGCTGACAAAGCGGCAACATTGGCAAACATCACCACTTTCACTTCCATGGAAGAAGGTGTAAAAGGAGTGGAATTGGTGGTTGAAGCTGCAACAGAAAACGTAGACCTGAAATTGAACATCTTCAAACAACTGGATGCTTTGACCCCGGAAGATGTGATCCTTGCTTCCAATACTTCTTCTATTTCCATCACGAAAATTGCTTCTGTGACCAACCGTCCGGAAAAAGTAATCGGGATGCACTTCATGAACCCGGTTCCGGTGATGAAACTGGTTGAGATCATTCGCGGGTATTCCACAACAGATGAGGTAACAAACCTGATTATGGAAACCTCCAGAAAACTGAACAAAGTTCCTGTTGAAGTAAATGATTACCCGGGATTCGTGGCAAACCGCATTTTAATGCCGATGATCAACGAAGCCATTTATACCTTGTATGAAGGTGTTGCCGGTGTGGAAGAAATCGATACGGTCATGAAACTGGGAATGGCTCACCCGATGGGACCGTTGCAATTGGCAGATTTCATCGGTTTGGATGTTTGCCTGGCAATTCTGGAAGTACTTCACGATGGTTTCGGAAACCCGAAATACGCTCCTTGTCCGCTATTGGTAAACATGGTAACTGCTGGTAAAAAAGGTGTGAAAACAGGTGAAGGATTCTATTCCTGGAACCATGGAACAAAAGATCTGATCGTGGCACCGAACTTCGCTAAAAAGTAATTTTATAAAAATAAACGGAGAAGCGGAGTTCTGAAAAGAATTCCGCTTTTTTTGTGTAACCCTGTTTGAATCGTACGTTAAACCCTTATGATCGCAAAGCACCAACTGGTTTCCTTACTCGTTTTCATCCTGGCAGGTACAGGCGTTTTCGCTCAGATTTCAGATCAGCGCAAATTTTCTCTCGACAGCATCGTTTCGTCTTTGGATCTTTCTACCCGGAAAGACCTGGAAGCTGCGCACCGTTACCTCAATGCCTGCGCGCAAAACGACGAAGAAAAAGTCTGGCTGTTTTACGGGTACCTGGGCGCTTGTTTCAAATACGACAAAAAACGCATGGGCGACATGAAAGCTCCGTTCTATAACCCGGAACTGACTGCTAAGAAATCAAAAGGAGTGTGTCGCGATTTTGCCCGTGTCTTCGAATACCTGTGCACCAAAAGCAACATTCCCTGTTTTGCCATCAGTGGAAAAACCAAAATGTCGGTTTTTGAATACATCGGCCGGAAATTTCACCGGGTAAGCACCCAAACCAATCACCAATGGAACATAGTGCGGGTAAACGGGAATTGGATGCTCATGGACCCCACCTGGACAGAGATCAGTTCCAAAACCAAAATCTCAGTTCCTGATCCCCAAACCAAAACAATGAAATCGCTGAATATTATTTCTGTGGACCGCACTTATTACAACCCGTCCCCGGAATTTATGGCGAAGACACATGCTCCCATTCATCCGGCTTTCAGTCTTTACTCTGATGTTCCAACCTTCAAATCCATCCGGAAATCACCGAAAAAACAACTCACTTACCGCGAAAATTACCGCTGCAACGAAGTCCTGGATTCCATCTGGAAACAACAAAACACCCTGTTTTCACGTGCGTTCGTGGATGAGAGCTTTCGCTATTCCAATGTTCCTACCCTGTATTCCCTGTTTCGCTACGAGTTGGACATCGCATTGGTGAAACCGGAAAGCAACCACGGAGTTACACTGCAGTTTTACGATGAACGGATCTCCCGTATCCAAAACCTGGTCAAGCACATTCATACCGTTTTTGGTGTCGATTATACCGAACAGAGCCGGGAAACCATCGAAACACTTCAAAAACGCAGGAAAGCACTTGAAAAATTGCACGCAAAACCCAAAAAGAAGTAATTCGGGTTTGGAAGGTCTAATAGAAAATTGATCGCAAGTAACTCTGAGCACTGACAGATAGACTGAGCAATCCTCCGGACAACCAATATGTGATCGTTATATCACGAAAACATAATCTCATGTTCTCAAGACATCATAATATCCGGATATCATGAAATTCAACCCGGGATTCGATCAGGAATTTCCAAATTTGGCTCATCGCCATCTTTCAATATTGCCATTTCTCAACATTTGAACATTGCAATATTGCCATGTTGATATTATGGACATATGGTCATTTTTAGAAGTTTTCTCCTAACTTAGCATTCTAAAGAAAACCGGTGAAATCATTCCTTGCACTTCCCATTTTTAAAGACATTCGCTTCTGGATCATCCTGTTTTTCCTGGTTCGCATGTATGGAATTACCAATCCTCCGCTTGAAGTTGCTCACAACTGGAGACAAACAACCGGAACCATGGTTACCCGGAATTTTTACGAAGGTTCTGCCAATATCCTTTATCCGCGTATTGATTTTGCAGGAGAAAAAACCGGCATCACCGGCATGGAATTCCCGCTCCTGAATTACCTCGATTACTGCGTTTCGGAAATATTCGGTTACCGGCATTGGTACGGACGCCTGATCAACCTCATCGTCAGCAGTTTGGGAATCTGGTACTTTTTCCGGTTGTTGAAACGCTATTTCAGCCCCGAAACCGCATTCAACGCTTCCATCATTCTTTTGGCTTCTATCTGGTTTGCATACAGCCGCAAAATCATGCCCGACACATTTGCCACTTCCCTGGTCATTATCGGGTTTTATTATGCAGCCTGCTATTTCGAAGAACAAAAGCGCCGGTGGCTGAATTTAGTGCTTTTTGCCTGCTTCACCCTTTTAGGTGTACTGGCGAAACTGCCCGCCGGATTTCTACTGGTGCTCTACGCCTTTTTCATCCTGAATAGATACATATCTATCCGTCTCAAAATCGTCTTTTTTACCGTGAGCGGAATGATTCTCGCCCCCATCGCCTGGTGGTATTTCAGCTGGGTTCCTTACCTGGTCGAAAAATATCAATTCTGGCATTTCTTCATGGGAAAACCTATCAGCATCGGGGCAAAAGAATTGGTCGACAACCTGGGCGACGGATTGAAACACTTCTACGATTCCGCCTTGAAATTCGCAGGCTTCGGGCTATTCCTGGCCGGATTGTTCTTTGCTTTCCGGAAACGGGACAAATTGCTCTTACGCATCCTCGGACTAGGTTTTGCGGCCTTCCTGGTAATTGCTCTGAAAGCCGGTTTCACCTTCACACATCACTCCTACTACATCATCCCATTTGTTCCGTTGATGGCCCTGGCTGCAGGTTATGGCGTTGCAGGCTTCCGGAATAAAACCGTTCAAATCATCTTACTTACACTAATCGTCCTGGAAGGAACACTGAACCAACTCCACGACTTCCGGTTGAAAGAACACGAAGCGGCATTCGAGAAACTGGAAGCATACATGGACAGCTTTTCCAAACGTTCCGACCTGATTGCAGTCAATACCGGCGATAACCCCACAGCTATTTATTTTGCGCACCGGAAAGGCTGGGTAGCCAGCAACGACGAATTGCTGAATGCCTCATTCCGGGAAGATATTCACCAAAAAGGATGCAAATACATCGTCATTCTGAAACGCTACCTCGGCGGTGAACTCTATTTGCCGCTTACCAGGGTAATGGATACCGAGGACTGGGCCGTTTACAAACTTTGATCATTCCTTCGGAAGTTCAATCGTTTAAAGATCCAAAAGTTTAAAATACAATTTAAGCCAGCGGCCATTGAAAACTTTAAACCGCAACGATCAGCCGCGGCTGATTTGCTACCAGTTCGACCCCTTGAACCTTTTGAACCTTTTGAACAATATTACTCTTCCTATCCATTTATTTGCATTTTACTCCTAATTTCGCAGGAAGAAAATGGCCAAAAGAAAACAAACCCGTAAAAAAGCTGCTCCCAAACGCAGATCGGCATCGCGCAAAAAAGGTAAAAACAGGTGGATCTGGATCGCACTTGTAGCCGGGGTTCTGGCATTCTTTTTCTTCTGGTACAAAACAGAAGGAATGGTCCAGACATCGACACATTTCCACGAGATCATCCCGCCGGGATACAAAGCAGTCGGACTGGATGTTTCCCACCACCAGGGAGAAATAGACTGGGATTTACTGCTCGACAAAAAGGGATTTGATACCGTTATCGACTTTGTCTACTGCAAAGTAACCGAAGGGGCCGATCATTTAGACACCCAATGGGAACGCAACCGCGAATACCTGAACAAGCACGGAATCTCGAACGGGGCCTATCACTATTTCAACCCGAAATCAGCGCCAAGGCCACAGGCTGCCCATTTCCTTTCCGTCTACAAAATCCGGAGCATAGACCTGCCGCCCGTTATTGACGTGGAAGATGAAGGATTTTCAGACGAAGACCTGCGCGCAAAAGTGCTCATCTGGTGCGAAGAAGTGAAAAAAGCAACCGGCATAAAACCCATCATCTACACCTCTTTAAGCTTCTACGAGACGAAATTCCGGGGAAAAATGGAAGGCTATAACTTTTGGATAGCTGCCTACAGCCGCGAACCTCAGTACATGACAGACCGCGAAGTATTGCACTGGCAGTTCTCAGAATCCGGAAGATTACCCGGCATCAAAGGAATGGTAGATCTGAACGTGAGCAAACTCGACCTTTATTAATTGAACATGTTCAATTGAAAATTGAAAAGAAGCTCAAAAATGAATTTCCTCACTTCAAATCTTTTCAATCCCTGTTTCCCACAAGTGTAACATTCAAAAACACATTTTCGGAATAAGCAGAGGTCATATACGGGTCAAGTACGGATCAAGTATAGGTCAAGTATGGATATAGTACCAAAACGTTATTCCTGTAACAAATCACCGGATTTTCAACAATTCACCAAATCAACCGAAACCTTTGATAAAGCAGCGTTTCTTTAAACAAAGAGAGCAAATCAAAGAGATCATCAAACCATTTATCAAGCTAAAAAATGCACCTTTTCCGGATCAAATCCTCTTTTTTTCATGCAAATTCCGTTTCTCACAAACGAGCATAAACACAATAAAAGGTGACTTCGACTCCGCTCAGTCACCTTTAAACTGCTATCAGAATCTAAGTATCCTGAGCGAAGTCGAAGGGTTAATTATTCCAATACTGCCCTTCCCCGCCTTTCATCTGGTGGTAAGAACGCGTCAAATAAGCAAGTAAAATGCGCATCGCATCAAAGGCCTCTTCCGTTTCCTGGCTGATTTCTTTTTTCTGCAGCTTCAAAAGCAATTTCATATACAAAGCATGGAAACACACTTCCAGGTGGTTCATGCCTTTCAGGTTGGAATGCTCAATAAAATCTTCGATAAAAGGAAGCGCCGTGGAATAAAGCGTCCGGTATTTCTCATCGTTTACTACCGTCAGCAAAGAATTGTGCAGGTACGACAATTCCACCATCACATCCTGTAGTTCCAGGCGGTGCCCGGATTCAATGATGCGCTCCGATTTCATATCCTGGATCAAACCTGCGTACCACGCCCTGTAACGCTCCAGATAAGCGCGATCAGGAAGATTCGGTTCCACAACCTCCTTCATGATACGGTCCAGGTCAAACTGGTATGCACGGATCAGATCTTCGATCTGGTACATGTACAGGATATATTCCGCGACGTTCTCCCTAAGTTTTTGTTGTGCTATCAGCATAATTTATTTGCCCAGGTCTTTGTCCATCATTTCTTGTTCGTGGTTCAGGAAATCAACGAATGATTGTGTCACATTCATTTTCTCATTGATGAAATTGATTTGTCCACCCTGGCCATGGATCAAAAGCACGTCAATTCCGTATTTTTCGCAGTACTTCTTCCCTGCTACTTCGATCTTTTTGGAAAGCACCGTCAAAGCCTCGTTGGTTTCTTTTTCCAACTGGGCTCCTCTCGTTTGCTGCTGGTTCAACAATTGCTCACGCATACGCATGATCTCGTTTTCCAGGTTCTGCATGTCCGCTCCGGTCATCGTACCTTCACGCATGTATTTTTCGTAGTTCTGTGCTTTTTGCTCCAATGCACGCTGCTTTGCCATCATTTCGTTCTGGAAAGCCTCGCCTTTCTTGGTGATACGCGCATCTTCGTTCTTGTAGTACGTAAAGCCGCTTTTCAAACTATCGGAATAATAGAACGCAATCTTCAACCCTTTGGAATTAACTACCGGAACTTCAGGAGCTTTTTCTTCCTTTGTTTTCGGGTCTTCTTTTTTATCTGAACAAGCAAAAGTTGTCAATCCAAGCACTAAACCTGCTGCAATAACGTGTCCTAATTTCATCCTTCTTTGTTTTTAAATGCTTCTTCCCAATCTGTTCTCATAGAAAGAAAGCGATCAAGCGAGTTACGTAATAATTGATCTGTTACCATGCGTTTCAGCTCCTCCAATCCGTTCACGTCCGTTTCGGCAATCTTAAAAGTCTGCTCAAACTGGCCCAATTCAATCTTCACCAAATACTTCGCATTGTACGAAAATATCTGGATCTTGTAACGGGGATGTGGAATGTCTGCTATAACACGCATATTCCGACAAAAATAATAATGAAATTGGAAAAATAATTGATAATGAAGAATTGAAAATTGAAAAGCGCTCAAAAAGGGAGGTTTTCCGACAGATAAAATGCAAAATTGACAATGGAGAATTGAAAAGACTCAAAGACTACCGAAGGCAGGAGTTAAAACATTGAAAATAGCAACTAATTACAATCTTTTCAATTTTCACTTTTGCATTTTGAATTCTAAGCTACTACCAGGTCGTTGTCCGTATATTCCCGGAAATCAAACGGAACATGGACCATGAAAGCATAATCCTGCCCTACTTCATACATATCTTCATCCGATTGTCTGTAGTACCATTCTACTTTCGCCTTCTTGCCAGAATCAACCAGTTCATTCAATTTATAAAGCAAGAATAAAATACGCTTGGAGGAAGTAATGTTGAAATACTCCAAATCGATTCTTACAAGCGTTTCTTCAATCGGATTCGCCATGTAATTATCAAACCATGTTAAAACTGCACCCCAAAAAGCTTCTGGATCATCCGGAATTGAACGTCCTCTAATTTCCATGATTCCTGTATCAGGATTCAAATTTACCATGGGGGTCTGAGCAGTTGCCTGAATTAATAATATATCCATTTCTCACTTTCGCTCCTGCAAGTTGTAAATTATTTTCCAAACCACAAGGTACTTTTCTACGAAAGATTTAATATTTTCGACTAAACAGCTCTGTATCAAGAGCCAAAAATCTTAACATATCCTTAATATTCATTCGCCTGGTGATAGCGCACCAAATCCCTGATCGGGCTTGCGATACGCTTTCCTGGCCGGATATTCCGGCTTTCAAACACCTGTGTAAAAACCCTTTCCTGCTCCTTGCCATAGGTCCCGATAAACGAAATTTCCTGCAATCCGGGAATTCCCATACAATATTGCTCCACAAACAATTCAGCGTTCCGTCGGTGCAAAAAACCGAAGTCCATTCCGGCAGTTTCACCCGCCAAACCGGAAATCCATTGCTGTGAATCCGAACCGGCCAGTTTCGACAGGACAAACTCACGCGACTGGAAAGCTTTTACCCAGGCTTCTTCCCATTTTTCAGTGCGGAGTAAATGCCTCACAAGTAATTTCCCGAAATAGAACCCGCTACCTTCATCGCCGACCAGTGAACCATAGCCGCCAATTCTTTTGGTAATCGTTGAACCGTCATATGCAACCAACACCGAACCTGTGCCCAAAATAGCAACCCATCCCGGTTGATTTCCGTACAAAGCCCTGCACGCCGCAAGGGTATCGGGATAAACATGTACTTCTGAAAACCCCAATTGCTGCAACAATCCGCGCATTTGTGCCTGCACCACTTCACTGGAACAACCGGCTCCGTAAAAATGAAGCGGCACCTGCATTCCTTCGAATTGTGTTTTTAATCCTCCCATGGAAAATCCTTCCGAAAGCGCATACTTCGGGTGTAAACTGTCCGTTTGAAGAAAGATTACTTCGTTGTTTTTGAGCACAATTCCCCAGGTTGTCGACGAACCTCCCGAATCTGCAATGATGTATTTGGCATCCATATTTCAAAAATACCTTTTTTAGGGTATTGTCTGACGCTCATTCCCGGCCTAATTTTGCACGCTGAAACAACACGCACGCGCGTAAGCACACGCAGGCACAAGCGGTTGTTGACCTTATTTTCAAAATGTAAGATTCATGAAATTAAAAGCTTATTGCACCATCCTATTGGCTCTTCTGGTTTTTACCCAATGTAAAAAGAAGAAAAATGAAGATACGGAATTTGACAAAGGACCAATCATGGTCAATATGGCCGATAATTACATCATTCCGGGTTATGCGGATTTGAAATCGAAGGTAATTTCGTTGGAAACTGCGTGGAATGATTTCCTGGGAGATAAAACACAGGCTAAACTGGATGTGGCAAAACAGGCATGGGTCGACGCCAATATTTCGTTCCAGCATGTAAAAGCATTTGATTTCGGGCCGGCAATGACTGCAAATATCGCCTTCACTTTCGGAACTTTCCCTACGGATACGGCTCATATCAACAGCAGTATTTCCAGTGGCAACAGCAGTGACCTCGCTTTGGACGCTTCCGGGCTGGATGCTTTGGACTATTTATTCTACAAACAGGATGCACTGATCGCTTTTCAATCGACTTCCAATGCATGCGTTTACGTATCGGCTGTTATTGCTAAAATGAAAACGGAAATCACGGCGGTTGTTGCGGGATGGGCAAGTTACCGGAGCACTTTCGTGAACGGAACAAGTAACGAGTCTACCAGTCCTTTTGCCTTATTGGTAAACAACTTCTGCAAGGATTTCGAATTGAGTAAAACCACCAAGCTTGGTTTCCCGATCGGGAACCACACCCTGGGAATTCAGCAGCCGAATTATCTGGAAGCACGCCGCTCCGGGATCGGAAGGATCTTGTTGACGGAAAACCTCCGCGCTTCCCGCTGCATTTACTACGGGTTAAATCTGAGCGGAAGCAGCAACGGACAAGGTTTTGACGATTATTTGAACGCTTTGGACAAAGGAACACTTTCCGCCACGATCGCGTCGCGTTTTGATTACATGTACTCCACTCCGCAATCCTGGACAGGAACATTGGAGCAACTCATGACTTCTTCTCCGGGCACACTGGAAAACTTCTACGATTATCAGCAGGGATCTGTGATCAATATGAAAACGGATATGGCGTCTGCTTTTGGTGTCTTGATCACTTACCAGGATACCGATGGCGATTAAGAATCGCTGGCAGGAACTCCTTTTCAGAGAGGTTTCGATCACTCCGCTCATTGCTTTCCGGATCATCATCGGGGCGCTGTTCTTGTTCAGCACGCTGCGTTTTGTTTCCAACGGATGGGTGAAGCAACTGTACATCGATCCTCCCTTCCATTTCACGTATCTCGGTTTCGATTGGGTTCACACCTTGCCGGGAAACTGGATGTATCTTCCTTTTGTGATCATGATCCTTGCCAGCCTGGGAATCATTTTCGGAGCATTTTACCGCGTTTCGGCAAGCTTGTTCTTCCTGGCATTTACGTATGTGGAATTGCTGGACAAGAGTTATTACCTCAATCATTATTATTTCGTAAGCCTCATAGCATTCATCCTGATCTGGCTGCCCGCACATGCGCAATTCAGCGTGGATGCGAAGCGTAAGCCTTCCATTCAGCGGGAAACCATTCCCAACTGGCCTATTTTTTTACTGCGCTTTCAACTGGGAATCGTTTATTGTTTCGCAGGAATCGCCAAAATCAACCCCGACTGGCTGCTGGAAGCACAACCGCTGCGCATGTGGCTGCAGGCATTCCGCGATTTACCGCTGGTCGGTGATTTACTGGCAACTTCCTGGCTGGCCTTCGTTTTTTCCTGGTTTTCCTGCTTTTACGACCTCACGATCCCTTTTTTCCTTTCCGGCAATAAAACCCGGAATATCGCCTATTTGTTCGTGGTTGTCTTTCACATTCTGACCTGGCTTTTGTTCCCTATCGGAGTTTTTCCATGGGTTATGATCCTGAGCACGCTTATTTTCTTCCCGGCCGGTTTCCACCACAAATGGCTCAACCCGCTAAAAAAACTATTCCGCTGGACCAGCCGGCCTTCTCAAAAATACATTTCGCGCTCACGCACCATTACCAGCTGTTTGTCTGTATTTCTGGCGGTTCAGTTGATTCTCCCGTTCCGTTACCTGCTTTACCCTGAAAACCTGTTCTGGCACGAGGAAGGGTTCCGGTTTTCCTGGAGGGTTATGCTGATGGAAAAGAAAGGATACGCCACTTTTTACGTGGAAGACCGCCATACGCGCCGTTCCATTGAGATCACGAACTCGGATTACTTAACGCCGCAACAGATCGACCAGATGTCGCGCCAGCCGGATATGATCCTGCAATTCGCACACTTCCTGGGGAAAAAGTACCGGGATACCACGCTTCATTTCGGCAGCAAAAGCGTACATTTGTCGCGACCAAGGGTAACCGCAGATGTTTACGTCACCTTAAACGGAAGGCCGAACCGGCATTTTGTGAGCCGGGAAACTGATTTAATGCAAGAAGAATACAATTTGAAACACCGGAAATGGATTTTACCTCTCGAAAATTAAGCCTTTCTTTCCTGTTTTCTGTGCTTGTGTCCTTTTCCTGGTCCCAGAATTTCGAAGGAACAATCATCGATCAGACGAAGAGCCCGCAATTCGGGATTTTTGTGCAATGCGGCAATCAGAAAACCATGACGGATGAACAGGGAAAATTCCGGGTTCCCTGCGACAAAGGCCCGCTGATCATTTACGGCGATCAAATCGATACACTGGTTTATGTACTGAACGGAATCGTAGCTCCGAATCCCATTATACAGGTACAAACGTCGGCAGCCGTGGAAGAAGTAGAAGTTCGCGGAAAACGCCTGCATTATTTCGACATTGGTTTCATTCCTCCTATCAAAGGAGTGCAGATTGCCACCGGTACCAATACACTGATTGAAACAGAACGCCAGGGCGGTGCTAAATCGAGCGCGAATCCGAGAGAATTATTCGCTAAAGTTCCCGGCTTAAATATTTGGGAGAGCGACGGTGCCGGAATCCAGATGGGTGTCGGAGGAAGAGGATTAAGCCCGAACCGCGCCGCCAATTTCAACACGCGTCAAAATGGCTACGATATTTCGGCCGATGCACTCGGATACCCGGAAAGTTATTACACGCCACCCCTGGAGGCACTTCAGGCCATCGAAATCATCCGCGGGTCGGCAAGTTTGCAGTACGGAACACAATTTGGCGGACTCATGAACTTCATCATCAAAGATCCGGTTCAAACCAGCCCGTTCCAGTTTACTTCCCGCAACACGGTAGGAAACTACGGCTATTTCGGTACCTTCAACCGCATTTCAGGAACAGCAGGGCGCTTTGAGTACCAGGCATACTACCAATTGAAAACCGGGAACGGTTACCGTCCCAATTCGGATTTCAATCAACAGCAGGGATTTGTTCAGTTGGGCTACCGCATCAACGAGAACAACCAAATCCGGCTCGAATACACGCGCATGAGCTACCTGGCAAAACAGCCTGGCGGATTAACCGATAAGCAATTCGAAGAAGATCCGAAACAAAGCGTGCGCGACCGCAACTGGTTCAAAGTAGACTGGAATATCCTGGCCCTTCATTACGATTCGAAACTTTCCAAAAAGACTTACCTGAATATCCGCGCTTTCGGCATGCTATCCGATCGCTATTCGTTGGGATACCTGGGAAAAATCAGCACAGCTGACCCGGGAGGCAAACGCGACATGATTGCCGGAGAATTCAAAAACACCGGTGTAGAAGCGCGTGTTTTGCATCGCTACAAAGTCACTAAAAAACAAAAGCACGAAAGCGCCTTCCTGGTCGGAGCGCGTTATTACAGAGGCCAGACCACCAATCTCCAGGGACTTGCAACAGACGGCGACCGGGCTGATTTCAAATTCGAGCACCCGGACAACATGGAAAACTCGGATTTCAGTTTCCCTTCCGAAAACTTCGCTGCTTTTACCGACAATATCTGGTTTTTAGGAAACCGCTGGACCATCAATGCCGGTTTGCGTTTTGAATACATCAAAAGTTCGGCAAAAGGCTATTATTACCAATACGCCATTCACCCGCTTACCCTCGACACCTTAAACGTGTCCCGCATTGAAAGTTCCAATACCATCAGCCGTTCCATTCCTTTGGGCGGAGCCGGGGCATCTTTCAAAACGGGGAAATATTCGAACGCTTACTTGAATTTCTGTCAGAATTACCGGGCGGTCAACTTCTCCGACATTCGCGTGGCAAACCCCAATATCGTGGTCGATTCACTAATCAAAGACGAATACGGGAACACTACTGAATTGGGCTGGCGTGGCTTTATCGGGAAATACTTTTACACCGATTTAGCGGTATTCACCCTATTCTACGGAGACAAGATCGGGTTGGCACCTCAACCGAACACCACGAAGAAGATCCGGACCAATATCGGGAACGCATTGAACACCGGTGTGGAATGTTTTGTAGAGTTCGATTTCATCAAAGCATTTATCGACAGTTCCAAAATCGGCTCTTCCATTTTCGTGAACTTCTCCTACATTCACGCTACCTACATTTCATCCAGGGAACAAAGTTATATCGGCAAGCAGGTCGAATACGTGAGTCCGATCATGCTGAAAAGCGGTTTGAAGGTACGCGCCAAAAACTGGCAGGTACAAATCCAGGGATCTTACAACTCGGCGCAGTTCAGTGATGCAACGAATTCCAAACTCGGAAGCGGTGATGCGGTCATCGGGGAAATACCGGCTTACTTCGTGATGGACCTGAGCGCGCGCTACACTTTCAAAAAGTATTTCCAACTGGAAGCAGGTGTCAACAATTTATTGAATACATCTTATTACACAAGGAGAGCAACTGCTTATCCGGGTCCGGGAATCCTTCCTTCGGATGGAATCACTTTTTATGGTACATTGCAGTTTACGATTGAAGTAAAGCGATGAACCCTGCTGAGAAATACCGGATTTTAGAACAAATAGATGCCAAAAAGAAGCGGAAATTTGCTCACATCTTCCTGACCGAAAATAAGATTTCGGGAGTAAAGTCCATTCTGAAAACCGTTCAAAAAACGGAAGAAAACAGCGTTGTTCAGGACCGCCTAAGAAAAGAAGCCGGGTTTTCGTTCATCGTAGACGGTTTACCGGAAACACTCGACTTTTTTGAAAGCGATTCAGAAATTTTCCTGTTCAAATCCTTCCAACCCGGAATAACACTGGCAGATTACCTCGACCAGTTCCGAACCAAAGAGAAAGCACAAAAACTTTTCGAAGTGCTGGAACGGCTGGAACCGATCCTGGAACACATTCATCAGAACAAGCAATACCATCTGGACATCAAACCCGGGAATATCATTGTGGATTCTTCCAAAGGAATCCGGGTGTCACTGATCGATTTCGGGCTGGCTTTGAATAAGAATGAAACAGAAACACGCAAAACGCTTTTCCCATTGGGATTTGCCGCACCGGAATTACTGCTGAATGAATTGGATCTCGTGGATCACCGAACCGATTACTTTGCACTGGGTGTTACCTGCTGGACTTGTCTGCAGGGAAGAATGCCACTGATTGATCCGAATCCGAGTATTACGACCAACCTGCAACTGACTTATCCGTTACCGAACCTGGATTCCAAATACAAAGCTTTCAGTGAAGTGATCCAGAAGCTGGCAGCAAAACATCAATTTACCGTTCCTCCGAACAAATTAAACGCCAACGAACTGAAGACGGCATTGGTAAAAGGAATGGACAAACGCTACAACTCGTATTCGACCTTTATCTCAGATTTTGAAAACAGGCTGAGCCAGAAAAAAGGTTGGTGGCCATTTTAAACCAAGTTTAAAAGGTTCAAAGGGTTCATATGTTTAAACCATTGAATAACTTCAACTTTTTGAACTTCTGATAAAATTGAAAATGTAAAAGTGGCAATTGAAAAGACTTTTCAATTGTCCATTTTCAATTATCCATTAAAAAAACAAGTCTTTCCGATACCCGATAGTAAACCCGAAATTCAGTGCTGAAACCTGGGAACTTGCGTCTCCAGATAGTTTAGCTGAACCAGCTGCTACAATGGCGTAAGACAGCGAAAGGTCCGTGAATAAAGTCCCGAATGCGAATTGCTTTTTCACACCGCCCTGAAGCCCGAAGCTTAGCAGGAATACACTTCCGCTGTTGGAAGCCTGCAAACGGTAAGCATTTACATCGATCGGATCCATGACTTTGGTAGAAAGCTTGTAGAATGAAAAATCAAAAACAGTACCTCCGTACAAACCGAAACCGTAATCGAAGTTGGAACCGATGAAATACCTTCTTGTTCCTCCCTGGATCCCGAATTGTGTAACACCGTTTTTAATTTTTACCATCAATACGGACGGGCTCGTCATCAAATCGATTGCTTCTGCATAGGTAGAATCGGTTCTTGAATTTTTCAGACTCGCATAAGCGCGGATCAAAATAGAAGCGTTCTCATCACGCGGGATTTCCACTCCTAAATTCAGTGTTTTGAACAACTGACCAGAGCCGAATCCATAATTTAAACCTGGACCTATCATCAGCCCAACCTGTGATTTTGCTGAAAAACCCAGCATCACAAGAAGTATTGGAAGTATTAATTTTGCTTTCATGACTCTTATTTTTAGTTTCAGTTTGCTTTCAACCGGACTTTTCCCCACCACTGTGGGCGATCCAATCAAAAGCTATGCTTTTTCTTCTTTATATCTAAAACAACCCGGATGATGTGCTCCCGGGAGGTAGCCGGTACTCATCAAAAATTCGTTCACAATTTCTCCACCGACGAATTTAAAATGCTTTTTAAACAACTTCACCCACTCTTCTTTGGATTTCCCTAAGTGGCTGTCTAACCATTGCTTAAAACTACCAAATTCTTTTTGCAATAACAATACCTGGTTCGCATTGTAAATAACGGCATTTATTTTCAGTTTATTTCGTATGATACCGGAATTCTGAAGTAATTCATTCACTTTATCTTCCTGATAATTAGCAATTTTATCTATCCTATAAACGTCAAAAGCTTCGGAAAAGTTTGCTTGCTTCTTTAAAATGATGTCCCAGGACAAACCTGCCTGGTTAATTTCAAGAATCAAACGCCCGAAAAGCTCATTATCATCTTCAATAGGTGTTCCATAATGAAAATCGTGATAGATACGGTGAAGGTCGTCTTTTGGTTTGGTTAAAACATAATCGCAATAACTCATTTTGCCAGTTTGATTTCATATTTTTACCAAAAATAGGTATTCATGGCGGTATATTCATTCAATGGCTTTGTTCCGGTTGTTAAAAAATCCAGTTTTATTCACCCGCAGGCTGCCGTAACGGGCAATGTGATTATCGGGGAAAATGTATACATCGGTCCGGGTGCTGCGATCCGCGGTGATTGGGGTCAGATTATCATCGAAGACGGATGCAATGTCCAGGAAAACTGCACCATTCACATGTTTCCGGGAACGACCGTTACCCTGAAAAAAGGAGCGCACATCGGTCATGGAGCTATTGTGCACGGCGGAACGATCGGTGAGAATTGCCTGATCGGGATGAATGCCGTGATTATGGACGACGTGGTAATCGAAGAAGAATGCATCATCGGGGCTTTGTGCTTCGTACCCGCAAACACGGTGATTCCGCGCCGGAGCCTCGTTGTAGGGAACCCGGCAAAAATAATCAAGGAAGTTTCCGATGAAATGATTGCCTGGAAAACCAAAGGAACCGCTCTTTACCAGGCTTTGCCGAAAGAATGTTACGAAACACTTATCCCGTGCGAACCGCTGGAAGAAATAGAGCCGAACCGCCCGAGTCAGGAAAAGATGTACCAGACGTGGGAGGCTATCAAAAAAGGATAATCGGAAATACGCTCCAGGACTTTTCGAAAAGGCAGCAAGCAGAAATGATTCAAAAACGGAATTTGAACATCCGTACAAACTAAAAACCCCGACGATTCATGGTGAATGTCGGGGCTAAAAGAAAAATATATATCGTTTATGCGTGCTTCACGTTAACCGCCATCAATCCTTTTCTTCCTTCTTCCAAGTCAAATGTAACGGCGTCGTTTTCATTCACTTTGTCCACCAATCCTGAAACGTGTACAAAGTACTCTTTGTTAGTTTCCTCTTCTTTAACAAAACCAAAACCTTTCGTTTCATTAAAGAACTTAATAGTTCCTTTATTCATATTCTCGTTTATTTGATAAACAAAGATGTAATAATAAATTGAATACGAGTTATTTATTTAAAAAAAAAGACGTAAAATTAAAATGGCCGCTCGTTTGAGCGACCATTTCCTGGAACTATCAATTTCTAAACCAGCATCATAACCGGGTTTTCCATATACTGTTTAAATGTCTGTAAGAATGCGGCTCCTGTAGCTCCGTCTACTACCCGGTGATCACAGGAAAGTGTCACTTTCATAATATTTCCGGGAACAACTTGTCCGTTTTTCACTACAGGCTCCTGGGAAATTCCTCCTACAGCCAAAATACAGCTGTCAGGTGAATTAATGATCGCCGTAAACTGCTCGATACCGAACATTCCCAGGTTCGAAATCGTAAATGTATTTCCTTCCCATTCAGCAGGCTGTAATTTCTTATCTTTTGCTTTTTGAGCCAATACTTTCACTTCTTCACCGATCTGGGTCAATCCTTTGCTGTCTGCAAAACGGATAACCGGAACCAACAACCCTTCTTCAACTGCAACTGCCACCCCGATGTGTACGTGATTGTTTCTGCGGATCACATCACCCAACCAGGATGAATTGATTGCAGGATGCTTGCGAAGTGCCATGGAAGCCGCTTTGATCACCATATCGTTGAATGAAACCTTCACTCCTTCGTTGCTGTTCATGGATTTACGTGCAGCAATTGCATTATCCATATCCAATGAGATCGTCAGGTAGAAATGCGGAGCCGTAAATTTGGACTCACCCAAACGGCGTGCAATGGTTTTACGCATTTGAGACACCGGTTCATCTGTATACGATTCGCTCATTGCGCCTCCTCCTGAAGCAGCAGCAGGTCTTGCCGGCGCATCGTAAGGAACGTAATGGTCTACGTCTCTTTTGGTGATTCTTCCGCCCTCTCCCGTTCCGGTGACAAAGCTAAGGTCTACCCCTTTCTCTTCTGCTAATTTCTTAGCAAGCGGTGAAGCCAAAATACGTCCGTTTGCGGATGTATTTGAAACTGCCGGAGCTGTTGTTTTCGGAGCTGAAGCAACCGCTGCAGGAGCTTTTTCCTCTGCTTTTACTTCTTTTGCCTCCTCTTTTTTCGGCTCTTCCGCTTTTTTCTCTTCGGTCTTTTCCTCTGCCGGAGCCTCTGCTTTACCTGCAGAAGAACCGATCAAAGACTTGATATCTTCTCCTTTTTCGCCAATGATTGCCAATAATGCGTTTACGGGAGCTGTTTTTCCTTTTTCCACACCAATGTGCAACAACACACCGTCGTAAAAAGATTCGAACTCCATGGTTGCTTTATCTGTTTCAATTTCAGCCAACAATTCACCTGATTTAACAGCGTCACCAACTTTTTTGTGCCATTCAGCAACAACACCTTCTGTCATGGTGTCGCTCAATTTGGGCATGTATATAACCTCAGCCATCTGCGATTTATTATAGTCTAATTAATATTCAATAATGTAAGGGTAGTTCGGTTCCTGGTAGATGTCCTCGTACAGATCATCTGCATCCGGGTACGGAGATTCTTCTGCGAATTTCACGGAGTCTTCCACTTCGTTTTTCACCCAGGCATCGATTTCTTCGATTTCTTTTGCCGTCAACCACTTGTTTTCTTTGATCACATTCAAACAGTGCTCGATCGGATCCTGCTCCATCCACTCCGCTACCTCTTCTTTCGTACGGTATTTTTGCGGATCGGACATGGAGTGACCTTTATAGCGGTAAGTGCGAATATCCAATAAAGTTGGCCCGTCACCTCTTCTTGCTCTTGCAACTGCTTCTTCCACTGCTTCGTGAACAGCTTCCGGAGACATTCCGTTTACTGATTTGGAAGGCATTTCGTAAGAATCACCGATTTTAGACAAGTCTGTTACGTTGGTTGTACGCTCAACGGAAGTCCCCATGGCGTAATTGTTATTTTCAATGATGTAGATTACCGGTAATTTCCAGTTCATCGCCATGTTGAATGTTTCGTGCAAAGCTCCCTGGCGAACCGCTCCGTCTCCCATGGAAACGAATACTACGTTATCGGTACCGTTGTATTTCTCTGCAAAGGCAACACCTGTTCCCATTGGAATTTGCGCTCCAACGATTCCGTGTCCACCCATGAAATTTTTCTCTTTATCGAAGAAGTGCATCGATCCACCTTTTCCTTTGGAACATCCGGTAGAACGACCGTACAATTCCGCCATCAATACGCGAACGTCCGTTCCCAACCCGATCGGATGAGCGTGATCGCGGTAAGCCGTCATGTGTGAGTCAGTTGGTTTTGACGCACTGACAGTTCCGGCAACGATTGCTTCCTGACCAATATATAAGTGGCAAAATCCACCAAATTTTTGCTGAATGTACAATTGTCCTGCTTTCTCTTCAAAGCGACGCATTAAAAGCATGTCCTTATACCATTTAATGTAAGTCTCTTTCGAAAATTTAGATGTGCTTTTCAAGGCACTCTTATTTGTTGTTTTTGATGGTTTTGAAGCTGTTTTCGTAGCCATGCTTACCCGTTTTTGTTTGTTTAACGGACAAATATAAAAAGAACTCCTTAGATAGGCATCACGGATTCAATTCAAAATGTAAAATTCAAAACACAAACCAACAGAAAGTCTTGCAGGTTCTTTGAATGAGCAGGAAATAAATTATAGTACAAACTACAATAAGATAATTTAAAACCTTTCATGTATCAAAGTAGGGCGTAAAAATTTACGCCCCTACTTTCGCATTTTGCAGGTTGAATCATTAGTTTTGCAGGCATTCGATCATCATGGTAAAAATCGGCTTACTTTCAGATACACACGGATTTCTTCCCGAACGCGTTTTTGAGTTATTCAAAGATGTGGACGAAATCTGGCATGCCGGAGATATCGGAAGCCTGGACGTGACCGACCGTTTAAAAGCATTTAAACCGCTGAGAGCCGTTTTCGGGAATATCGATGACCAGACGATCCGTTCCGAATTCCCGGAATACCTGACTTTCCGGGTGGAAGGGCTTTCCGTTTCGATGACGCATATTGCAGGAAAGCCGGGAAGATACAGCAAGAACGCCGTCGACTTTATCCGTGAAACGAAACCGAATATCTTTGTTTGCGGGCATTCGCACGTTTTACTCGTACAGCACGACAAAAGCAAAAACACCCTTTGGCTGAATCCCGGCGCATGCGGAAACAAAGGATTCCATTCCATCCAAACGGCTTTGCGGTTTCAGATTAACGGGACCAAAATTGAACAGATGGAAGTGATTGAATTCGGAAAAAGATCGAGCCTGAACAATGAAGACAACATTTAAACGTTATTGCCACATATGAAATATAAACTGGCGCTCATATTACTTATTACACTTCCTGTTGTTACTACTGCACAAACAGGAGGAATTCATTCGTTCCAGAACCTGAACTCCCAGTACAATGCACGAACAATGGGACTTGGCGGTGATGCGATCACGATTTACGACAACGACCTGAACCTGGGACTGAACAATCCGGCGATTATGAATTACGGCATGCACGGACGCTTCGGATTCAACCAGTCGATCATGGCAAGCGGTGTCAATACAGGAGCACTGACTTATGCTCGCAGGATCAGACGCACTATGGGAATGGTTCATTTCCGCTATTCTTCCTACGGAAAAATGAAGCGCACAGATATCGACGGAACTGATTTGGGAACCTTCACACCAGGTGACTTTATATTGGGCGCAAGTGCACAACACGCTTTCAACGAACGGATGTCTGTGGGTGCAACACTGAACATTTTATATTCTCAATTGGATACCTATACCGCTTTCGGGACCAGTTTGGACATTGCAGGACTTTACAGGGATTCCGCCAGAAACCTGAATGTAGTCGGTGTGATCAAAAACCTGGGAGTTCAGTGGAAAGGATTTACCACAGAGAAAAACCCATTGCCACTGGAAGTTCAATTGGGAATTTCCCACAAATTAAGACACGCACCTTTCCGCATCAGTTTGGTTGCCCAGCATTTGCAGAAATGGAACCTTTCATATGTCGACCCGAACGCAAAACCGCGTGTAGATCCATTGACCGGTGATACCATCCAGGTAAAACAATCCGGTTTCTTCGACAACCTTGCGCGCCACGCCAAAGTGCAACTGGAGATCCTGATCGGTAAGAAACTACAAATAAGAACAGCTTTCGACTACCAGCGCAGGAAAGAACTGGCCATTGTGGGCCGTGGCGGACTGGCCGGATTCAGTTTCGGAGCAGGAATGGCTTTCAAGCGTTTCAGCATCGATTATGGCTGGTATGTGTACTCGGTAGCAGGTGGCCAGCACGGCCTGACATTAAATTTTCTGCTCTCCAAAAAATAAACTTACCTCTTTTTAAATCAAGGATTTACAAGTTTTCGAGCAACTTATTTTTAAGTTATTCACCGAAATTTGTTAACATGTTTTTGTAACCTGAATCTTTTTAATACGTAGATTTGCCCAAACCAATAATAATTTATAACATGAAAAAGTTAAGTTTACTTTTAGGTGGAATGATTTTAACAACTGCTGTAATGGCACAAAAACCAACTGAAGGAGCTCCAATGACATTGGAAGGAAACGTTGCTGGTTTAGCTGCATTCGGGTTTATGAACTCTTCTGCTACAAACTTGAATCCTACAACTAACGGGGGTACTACTCCATCTATCGTTGCTCCAGGATTACGTTTCCGTTACTTTGCTACTGACAACATCGCAATTCGTTTGTCTTTAGGATTCAGCAGCAGCAAGACTACTAACAATTTCTACGAAAATGAAGTTGATAACTCAGGAGGTGCTGGTACTTACGTATCTCGTATGGGAACAACAACTATCGGAATCGGTGGAGAATACCACTTCAAAGGAACTGAGAAATTGTCTCCTTACGCTGGTTTGGATATCAACTTCGGTATGGGTAAAATGTCTGTAGAAGGTGAGCAAACTGACGGTGTTACTTGGGTTGCTGCTGATTACTCTGAAAAAGGAGAGCAAAAAACTGCAGGTTTCGGAGTTGGATTGATCGCTGGTACTGATTACTACTTCGTAGAGAACTTCTACTTAGGAGTTGAATTAGGATTAGGATTTAATTCTTACACTATGAAAGAAGGTTCTTTCTCAACTACAGTTGCTGGTGTAACTACTGAAACTACAGGAAATGAAATGAAACAAAGCGGATTCTCTAACAACGTTATGGGTATGTTCCGTTTAGGATGGAGATTCTAATACCAGAACTCATCTAAAAATATGAAGGGTTTTCGCTAAGGCGAAAGCCCTTTTTTATTGAAATCAATTGCCGTTTCCTCGATTTTAAATTAAATTCGCAGCATGCAATCGACGCAACACATTACAATCGCAATTGATGGATTTTCTTCCTGCGGGAAAAGTACGCTGGCAAAGGCACTGGCAAAGAAAATGAACTACACCTTTATCGATTCGGGAGCGATGTACCGTTGTGTAGCACTTTATGCCATTCAAAACGGCTGTGCGCTCGGAGCACATAAAATCAACCTGAGTTGCGTGGTCAACAGCCTTCCCCACATCCGGATTCAATTCGGAACACCCGATATAAACGGAAACCGGCCCGTTTTGTTAAACAGCAAAGATGTTTCCGATGCTATTCGGCAGCTGGAAGTAGCGAACATTGTCAGTGAAGTGGCAGCCATCAAGGAAGTACGCGAATTTTTAGTGAAACAACAGCAGGAACTGGGCAAAAACGGAGGTGTTGTCATGGACGGAAGAGACATCGGGACGGTTGTATTCCCGCATGCGGAATTGAAGCTTTTTATCACTGCCAAACCGGAAATCCGTGCACAAAGAAGGTTCCTGGAATTGCAGGCAAAAGGTGAAACAAACAGCCTGGATGAAATCCTGGAAAATCTCAAACACCGGGACCGTATTGACAGCACCCGCTCAATCAGTCCGCTGACACAAGCCAAGGATGCATTGGTGGTTGACAACTCAGAAATGAGCGAAACAGAACAGCTGGATTATGTGCTGAATCTCGTTAAAAATCATACGCGTGCATAACACTAACTATAACTAACGTTTAGGGATTTAACTGCTTCGTAATCTTAGAGAAATAGAATATTCATCAAACATTAAGTTTTCTTCGTTGAAATCAATAGTTTGTTCATTTTGTATAATATCTAACAGTTTTACCGCCTTTTCTGTATCCTTTTGTTTAAATTTGCACACCTATTAATTCAAACCAAATTATGTTATCAATTGGAAAAATAACAGAAGAAATTATCGGAAGAAGTCCGTTTTTGCGTGAAGCTATGACGGATGATCTGATCAATATTTCTTCACTTGCGCGTAAGATCAAACCAGAAATTGAAGAAGCTTTAGGTAAAGAAGTCAAAGAAGGTGCGATCGTGATGGCAATCAAACGGATGTCTCCGGGACTTTACCACCGTCTTAACATCAAAATCACCAATATCATCGGTGAATTGGGAGATTTCCTGGTTCGCTCGAACTTAGAAGACTTTACATTCGAAAACACGGAATCACTGCGCCTGAAACAAGCAGACCTGGTTCAACTCGTGAATTCGGAATCGGATATTTTCTATACGATCTGCAGAGGAGTTACTGAAACTACCGTTATTTGTTCTCAAAGCATCTCTCCGCGCGTTGAGAACTTATTGATCAATGAACGCTTAAAGTCTCACACCAGGGATTTGGCTTCGATCACAGTAAAACTTCCTGCCGTGAACTCCGAGGTATATGGAATTTATTATTACATCCTGAAGCATTTGGCATGGGAAGGCCTGAACATTGTTGAGATCGTTTCTACAGCCAATGAGTTTACGATCATTGTGAAACAAGATCATGTAGACAAAGCCTTTAAAGTGCTGATGCAATTGAAAAGAGGAAAATAAAAAAATGCCCGGTGAAAATCACCGGGCATTTTTTTATTTTCCTGTAGGGACGCGATGCATCGCGTCCCTACTTTTTCAATGCATCGCGTCCCTACAAATATTTATTTCAAAATGCTTTCACAGTCCCTGTTCCATTGATCAGTACATCCTGTCCCAGCGGTGTTCCCTTGTACAAAATATTCCCGGATTCGGTAATATACCCGTGAATAACCAGGTTATCAGCATTGATCTTAATATCCCCGACCGTTTCCGACGCTACGTAAATGGAATCGGAAACCGTTAACCCGCTTACATCGCAATAGCTGTTGCTCTTTGCACAAATACGTGCTTTTTGGGCAGTTCCCGTAAAGGTAAAATTACACCAGCCATGATTTGCTTCCGCATCGATTTGTATCGCATTGATATCCAGGATCACATCTCCGGCACCATCGCGGCTGTAAAAAGTAAAATAATCGGTGTTGATGGTTCCAACATTCGTCAAAGGTTCCGTTCCGATAAACCGGATATTGATGAGGTGTGTAAAATGGATTTCGGCCACCACCACTTTTTTCGCATTCCGGAGGAATCCGCAACGGTTCTTGTTCTCGATGGTCAATATCCCCCCTTCAGACTTCACTTCAATCAGGTTCAACAGGTTCTTCCCGCCTTTCAGCACCACTTTATCCAACGAATCCTGGATCAGCACGTATTCCACGTGTTCTCTCAAATCCAACTGATTAAATGATGCCAGCTGGATCTCTTTTGTAGTTTCAGATCCCAATAATTTGAAACAGGTCCTGTTTTCCGGTTTTTTACAGGAAAAAACAAGCAAACTTGTTACGATCAACACTATCCAGTTATTTCGCATGATACCTTCCTTTGTAGTTAAAAGTGTATCCAACACCATATTCAATATAATCCGCTTTTGCCCAGTGTGATTTCAAAACCAGGTTCAGCAACAAGCCGTTCCCGAACTGGTAACGCATTCCAACCCGGTGATAGAACATAGCATCCGGCTGGTAGCGGTCCTTCATATATGCTCCCATCCCGATCACAAAACGGAATTTATCCAGCGGAATATTGTATCCGATAAAACCACCGATCTGTAAAATGTCCCACTGCGTTTTCGGGATATATTCGCGGTAATAGGTAATCGATTGTTTCGAAATGACATCCAAGGCGATCTCCATTCCCACTTTCGGCTTGAACTGCTTGAAAAGCATTCCGCTCAATGCGTAAACCGGGTAGCGTCTACCTCCGGTGGGGAAAATCTGTTTATCGGAAATAATCCCGACCACCGAAACATTCCAGTTTTTGAAGAAAGGAACACGTTCGAACGTCGTCAGGTTCAGGTTCGTTACTTCTTTCTTTTTGAAGGTATATTCATAGCCCAATCCGATATAGGGCATGTTTAACCCGAGGTTCGGAACTTTACTGGACCCGTTCGAAAAATGCGTCATATCCAGGCTGTAAATCAAAGCGTGTTGCGGCTTCATGTACCATCTTCCCTGGATTCCCAGGCAAATCAACGCATTCAGATAGGTACTCATCGGTACGTTCTTCGGGTTTTTGGCTACATCATACACTTTGGTAACGGCACCCAAGCCGGCCCCCAACTTACAGGTAAATACATGTTTTTCGCCTCTTGTCCATGGGAATTCAATAAATCCGTAAGCTCCGAAGCCGTAACCCAATATTTCCCTGTTTCCTAAATTAGATCCGTAAAGTGTTATTCCCGCGTAAGGATTCCGGTATTCTTCGCACCAGTTCTTTGAGCGCAAACGCTTACTGAACGAAAGTTCTCCGGCAAAAAGACGGTCTTTGGCAAGATGTCCCATCGTACCACGATGTGCAGCTAAAAAACCGGACTTTCCTTTCAGGGAGAAAGCCCAATCATCGATTCTACTTTCCTGGGAGTAGCAAAAAACAGGAAGTAAAAAAAACAGCAAGGCAATTTTCATAATCCAAAATTACAAATTTTGTTCTATGTACATTTGCAGTATGGAATTAGCTAATAATAATTTAAATCAGGACCCGAGACTGGAAGCTTTTGCGCGTTTATTAACCATTATGGACGACCTGCGCGAAAAATGTCCGTGGGATAAAAAACAAACCATCCAATCGCTGCGGCATCTGACCATTGAGGAAACATACGAATTGGCAGATGCGATCCAAGCCAACGATTTAGCCGGTATCCAGGGCGAATTGGGAGACTTGTTCCTGCATTTGGTTTTTTATGCTAAAATCGGGTCGGAACTGGGAGCTTTTGATGTGACCAGCGTCCTCAACGGAATTTGCGACAAGTTAATCCATCGTCACCCGCACATTTACGGCAACGTAACCGCTGATTCGGAAGAAGAAGTGAAAGCAAACTGGGAAAAGATCAAACTGAAAGAAGGCAAAAAATCTGTGCTGGAAGGCGTACCGAATACGTTACCCGCTTTAATCAAAGCGATGCGCATCCAGGAAAAAGTCAAGGGAATCGGTTTTGAATGGTCTGATATTGAAGACGTCAAAAATAAAGTGATCGAAGAATTCTCGGAATTGCACGAAGCTCAGCAGACTTTGGATCCGGAAAAGATCGAAGACGAATTCGGAGACGTGATGTTCTCACTGGTAAATTATGCCCGTTTCATCAACATCAATCCCGAAGATGCCCTGGAATCCACTAACCGGAAATTCAAATCCCGTTTCCAGAAAATGGAAGAATTGATTGCCGGAGATGCTAAAAACATGGGAGAAATGTCGCTGGAAGAAATGGATGTTTATTGGGAGAAAGCGAAAGTGTTGCTGCGCAACAGTTAATGATCAATGATAAATTATCAGACCGGGGAATTCTTGATAATTGATCCATTCACAATTGATCATTCAAATTAAAGTCCGTTTAATCAATAATCTGCACGTTTAATCATTTTTCGAAGTTTTCACTCGTTAATTAGTGTTAATTATGTAACTTCGGAACTTCTTTAAAACTAGGATAAAACATATGAAACAAATACTCTCCTTATTTGCATTCTTAACCGTTTCAATTATCTCATTTTCTCAAGATCATACCGTTCGCGGATTCTTATTCAATAACGTAAACAGCGAAGTTGTTCCGTTTGAAAAAGTAATTCTTGTTCCGACCGAAAAAACTCAGGCTATCCTTGGAGCAAGTGCGGATGTGAATGGATTCTTTTCCATTCCGAAAGTTCCGATCGGGACTTATCTGTTGAAAATACAATCGGCTGATTTCAAAGAATACAACCAGGAGATCAAGGTTATTGAAAAAGGAGGTATTACCGAATTGAGAATCGAATTACTGGAAGAAGATGCTACCGATATCGGTGAAGTGGAAATTTCAGCTGAAACCAAAGCAAAAACCACCGAGGTACTCATGTCCGTGATCAAATTGGACAAAAAAGGATTGGAGCGAATTCCGGCGGTAGGTGCAGAAAACGATATTACGGCAGCTTTCTCGGTAACTCCGGGGGTTGTTACAACAGGTGACCAGGGAGGTCAGTTGTATGTTCGTGGGGGAACACCAATCCAGAATAAAGTGCTTTTGGACGGAATGACGATTTATAACCCCTTCCACTCCATTGGTTTCTTCTCAATCTTTGAAACGGAATTGGTGAAGAACGTGGATATTTACACCGGAGGATTTGATTCCAAGTACGGAGGAAGAATTTCTTCTGTCATGGATATTACCTACCGCGACGGAAATAAAAAGAATTTCGGAGGAAAAGTTTCCGTGTCTCCTTTCCTTGCAAAATTAGTAGTAGAAGGACCTATGTACCGCGCCAAAGAAGGAAGACCGGGAGCAGGATCGTTTATCTTTTCAGCAAAGCATTCCTTACTGGATTACACCTCCAAAGACTTATACCGCGGAGTAAACAACGGAAACGGGTTGCCTTATAACTTCACGGATTTATACGGAAAATTGACGTTCGCAACCGGACAGGGATCCAAAATCTCCGTCTTCGGGTTCAGCAATACCGACAAGGTAAACTACAACGAATCTGCAGCTTTGGATTTCCAGCAGGCAGGTGGAGGATTGTCGTGGATCTTATTGCCCGGTGGAGGAAAAACATTCATCAAAGGTCACTTAACAGCTTCCAGCTACAAGACCAACTTCAACGAAGTAGGTTCTCAGCCACGTACCAGCTCTATCGTGGGAACAGATCTTGGATTTGATTTCTCTTACTTCCTGAAAAATGAAAGCCAGATCGATTACGGAATCGGGATCAATATTTTCAAAACAGATTATTTGACCTACAACGAAGTGGCATCCAAAATCCAGGACCAAAACAACACGGTTGAGATCGGGGCTTATGCCAATTACAAATTCGTTACCAAAAGATTTGTGGTTCAACCGGGAATGCGCGTTCAGGCTTATGCAAGTTTGAGCACCATTTCACTGGAACCGCGTTTGGGTATCAAATACAACGCAAGCGATATATTCCGTTTGAAATTATCCGGAGGACGTTACTCTCAAAACTTTACGACCGCTTCTTCAGACAGGGATATCGTGAATTTGTTTAACGGGTTATTAAGTGCTCCGTCAAATGTTCAGGCAAATTTCATTACTGAAAACGGAAAAACGAAAAACCCGAAGAACGGGATCCAATACTCCTGGCATGCGATCATCGGTGGTGAACTTGACCTGACCAAGAACCTGATGCTGAACATCGAAGGATACTTCAAGTACTTCCCGCAACTGAGTAATATCAATATAAACAAATTATACGAAGACGTTTCCGAGTTCTCCAAAGAAGACGACGTGTATAAAAAAGACTTCCTGATCGAAAGCGGAAAATCTTACGGGGTTGACGTATTGTTGAAATACACCTTGAACAGGTTGTTCTTATGGGGAGTTTATTCCTACGGAAAGAATACACGCTGGGACGGATTTACCACTTACGCTCCTGTATTTGACCGTCGTCATAACGTAAACTTAGTTGCTTCCTATGCTTTCGGAAAGAAAAAAGACCTGGAGGTAAACGTACGCTGGAACTTCGGATCAGGGCTTCCGTTCACTCCGACTGCAGGTTACTACCAGCCTGAAACATTCGGACAAGGTGTAACAACAGATTATACGTCCACCAATTCATCAGGTGTCGGGGTATTGTTAGGAGATTTCAACTCGAAAAGACTTCCTACTTACCACCGATTGGATATCACGATCAAAAAACAGTTCAAATTCAAGAACAAAACAGAACTTGAAATCATCGCTGCAGTAACCAATGCTTACAACAGAAAGAATATTTTCTATGTGAACCGGGTTACCAATGAAAAGATTTACCAGTTCCCGCTACTTCCGAGTTTGGGGATCAGTTATAAATTCTAACTTCAGTTAAAAAGCGTGTTACTTTACAACACGCTTTTTTTAATTAACAATTTAGGCAACCAGGAATCAATTGTTTCGTTGTATATTCGAACACGAAACTAATTTATAATGTACTACTGCTACAAAACAAGGCTTCTACGCTACGTTCTTTCCGTTTCGACTATGGTTTTTTCAACTATATCGTTCGGTCAAACATCCGCACATGTTGATTCTTTAAACTCGGTTCGTTCTCAACTGATCTCGAACGGTCAATCTACTTCTGAAGTGGATATGCTGCTCCATCAGGCAGGAAGCAACTCTAAATGCATCATTCAGCAACTGGATGATTTCACCTTTACGTTTGTGTCTTATCGCCCCTTGGGAGATGCACAGCGCGAAGAACGGGTGAATCTTCGTTTAAAATCCCATTACCCCTATTTAAACGTAATCGATTTCAGTGATGACTTCACTTCCGTGCGCATCAACTGTAACGTGCAGCTTACGCCTGCAATGATCAATGAATTAGTTTTACATTTTGGATACAACGGTTATGAAATACATTAAGTTACTACTCGTTACTCTCCTATTCTCTTTTTCCTTTTCTCTTTTCACCGGAACCCAATCGGCAAATGCACAGTGTAATACCAACACCTCCATTTGTACGGCAGGAACCGCAGGGCCATACACGTTTGTGTCTCCTGGGCCGGTTGTGAGTACCTGTCTGGATTTCTTCGGCCCGAATATGGGATACATCATCCTGCACATTACGACTTCGGGGCCACTGAACATGCTGATCGACGGAAATTCCAACTCGGGTTTCCTGGATGTAGCTGTTTTCAATATTCCGAACGGGCAATCTCCATGTACTGCCATTCAAAATACCAGCAACCAAATCGGTTGTAACTATGCGAGTGCATCCAGCGGATGTAACCAGTTCGGGAACTCTTTCCCTTGTTCATCGTCTGTTCCGGCTCCGATGGTTACAGCAGGACAGGAAATCATGATCGTGGTTGAAAACTGGAGTGGAAGTTCCAGCACTTTTACCATGTCACTCGGGCCAACAGGAGCTCAAACGGGCCTTCCGAATTCGACCATTACCCCGGCAGGGCCATTTTGTGTAACATCCGGTTCCACGCAATTAATTGCTGCCGACATGGGAGGAACCTGGTCTGGACCGGGAGTTTCCCCGACAGGAGTATTCAATCCTGCAACTGCAGGTATCGGTACACATACCATCAGTTATGTAGTAGGATCAGGTGCATGTACTTCACCGGTTTCCACCACAACCATTACTGTAAACAGCGCAACAGTAACTCCACCACCTGCACAAACCATTTGTGCGGGAGGAAGTGCAACATTGACTGCAAGCGGTGCAGGAACCTATACCTGGTCGCCGCCAACAGGATTATCATCCACAACGGGAGCCACGGTCACCGCCAGTCCGGCATCAACGACCACGTATACCGTTACCGGAAATACAGCCGGCTGTACCAGTAATGCAACGGTCACCGTAACAGTCGCCCCGATCACCGTTGGTGTTACACCAAGTACAACCATTTGTTCGGGTGCTTCTACTACCTTAACAGCAACAGGTGCAACCAATTATACCTGGTCTCCGGCCACTGGATTATCGTCGACAACCGGCGCTACGGTAACTGCTAATCCAACGACAACAACTACGTATACCGTAACAGGAACAACCGGATCCTGCTCGGCAACGGCTACAACAACCGTTACCGTAACTCCATTGAACCTGACCGTTTCACCCAATGCAAGTATTTGCAGCGGTGCATCAACTACATTAACAGCCGGCGGAGCAAGCAGTTATTCCTGGTCGCCTGCAACCGGATTGTCGGCTTCCACGGGAGCAAGTGTTACGGCAACTCCTGCTTCAACGACCACTTACACAGTGACCGGTACAAACGGATCCTGTACAGCTACTCAAACGGTTACTGTAACAGTTACTCCACTTGCGCTCACGGTTTCTCCCAACGCAAGTATTTGCACCGGTGGTTCTACCGTTTTGACTGCCAGTGGAGCAACCAACTATTCCTGGTCACCTTCAACAGGATTATCGTCTACTACGGGAGCCAGTGTTACCGCCAGTCCGACGACAACCACAACGTATACGGTTTCCGGAACCAGCGGAAGCTGTACGGCTTCTTTACCGGTAACGGTTACTGTTACTCCGGTGGTTGTTTCGGTTTCACCGAATACAAGTATTTGCAGCGGAGCTTCAACGACATTAACCGCGTCAGGAGCTACCAATTACAGCTGGAGCCCTTCTACCGGGTTATCTTCTGCTACAGGAGCAAGTGTCACGGCAAATCCAACAGTTACCACTACTTATACCGTAACCGGAACAACAGGATCTTGCTCTGCAACCGCAAGCATGACCTTAACGGTTAACCCGGTTCCAACGGTTAGCGCAACGAATAACGGTCCGCTGTGTGAAGGAGGCACCATGCAACTTCAAGCGACTAGTTTACCGGGAACTAATTACAGCTGGTCAGGGCCAAACGGATTCAGCGCGGGTACTCAAAACGGTTCTATTCCTTCGGTTACAGTAAGCGCAGGCGGGACTTATACAGTTACCACATCCCTCAACGGCTGTACCTCTTCCACAACAACCGACGTAGTTGTCAATTCCGGGCAAGTACCTGTTATTACTCCTGCGGGTCCGTTCTGTGAAGCAGCAGCCAACACGATGCTTTCTGCAAGCATTTCAGGGGGAACCTGGTCGGGAGACGGAATTGTGGATGCCACTACCGGTGAATTCTCACCCACACAGGCAGGAGCAGGTTCTCATTCCATAACATATACCGTTACGAGCGGATGTGCAACACCGGCAACTTCCAGCATTCTTATCAACCCAATGCCTGTTGTTCAGATTTCGACACTACGCTCCAGCGGTTGCGTTCCATTCTCTACTTACATTGTAGACGAGAGCAATCCTTCAGGTTCCGTTACCTGGAATTTCGGAGACGGTTCTCCAAACTCAAATCAGTTGGACAGTGTGAATCATACTTTCAACAGTGCCGGATGCTATGATATTACGGTTACTTCTACCAGCCAGGCGGGATGTGCTACCACCACTTTATTCCCAAGCTTTATTTGTGCTTTGCCGAATGCCGTTGCAGCATTTTCTGTAAACGACCCGGTGCATGGTTTGATGAATCCGGAATTCCATACATTTAATACTTCTTCCAATGCTTCTGTTTATTCCTGGGATTTCGGTGACGGAGAAATGAGCAATTTGTTCAATCCAAGTCATACGTATACGGAAGATGCAGGAAACTATGTGATTACATTGATTGCAAATAATGCAGGAAATTGTCCGGATACGGCCAAAGTTACGGTAACAATCCAGGAAGAATTGGTTTACTACGTTCCGAATACCTTTACTCCGGACGGAGATGAGTTCAACAACGTATTCACTCCGGTATTTACTTCCGGATTTGATCCTTTCAATTATACATTGACGATTTATAACCGCTGGGGAGAAACGCTGTTTGAATCGAACGATACGCAATACGGCTGGGACGGCACATACAACGGTGAATTATGCAAAGCCGGAGTATACACCTGGACAGTACGTTTCAAGTCTTCGGGATCGGATAAAAAGAATACGAAAACGGGACATATCCAATTGTTGAGATAACCATTGAACAGCATAAAAACACATAGGGGCGCGATTCATCGCGCCCCTATGTGTTTGGAATAATTTATTTATTTATTTGCCTGAATGTACTCCCACTTTTCCTCGGTGGTTTTCTTTGTCTTGATTTCTTTGTTCAGCGTTTTCAACACATTTTTGTCCTTTTTAGCCACTGCATACATGATTTCCAAATCTTTGTTCAATTCTGTAACTGATGCGATGAATTTCTCTGCATTCTCCGGAGACTTATTTGCTTCAACGGCTTTCACCTTTGAATTCCAAACCTCTGTCATTCCTTCGGATAATGCTCCGTACATAGGTGTTGCTACAACCGGAGCAAGATACTGGTTCACATTCTCCACGACATTTCGTTTAAATGAAGACTGCATACGATCCAGGTCTCTTTCAGCCTGATAGTAGCTCTCCTTTTTCTGTTGAGCGCTGTAATCATCCAGTTGTTTTTTGTTGTAGATGGTATTCAACTCGATGTATCCCAACAATTCGCCCGGGGAATATTTATTTCTGAACTGGTACATATCGTTTGCATCAAAATACCCCTCTTCACCTGTGATGAAGCTGCCATATACCGCAATTTTACGTGAAACAGGAGTCGGGCCCTCGTATGTGATCTCATTTTTTGCCAGTGTCCGGTAATCTGTTTCTTTGAATTTTTTGGTATCGTACGCATAAATCGGAATGATTCCCTTCCCGCCATATTTTTTAGTGTTCAGGACGGACTCAAACTCATGAACATAAGAAAAGTTCACCTGGTCATTGCGCAAATAAGCAATCATTACCACATCGTACTTGTAAGCCTTTCTAAATGCTGCAATATCAAGATCAACTACGAAGTTTTGCTCCACATTCCCTGTCGGGCTTAAACGTAAATCTACTTTATCACCGGACTTCACTCCTGTTTTAACACCGTCGGCGATATTTACTTTTGAAAATTTGAATTGTGCGTTAACCGAATTCGCGAAAATAAAAACAGCACCTGCCAGGGCTATTTTAAACCATTTTTGATTGACCATTTTTTGAAAAATTTTCGGCAAAACTACTCAATCAAATTGCCTTTTTTCCCCGGAATTGATATTCGCCGAAGCCTAATTGGTAAGCGCTAAAAGCCGATAAACAGAAAGGGACACGATGCATCGCGTCCCTGACATAGTTGGTTTCATTAAGAGCATTCTATTTTTCCCAATATTCGAAGGCTTTTTTCTGAGCGTTGTTCGGATTTTCAATCACATTCACCCCGTATTCCAGGTAGAAGCTTCTTTGAACTTCCGGTAAAGGCAATTCGAGGATTCTTCCCTGGCGAATAACGTTCAATCGTTTGTTCTGATCGTCCAAATAGTTCAGCCAATTATCGATATCGCCATTCAGTTTGAATTCATTGACCCCAATGATTTCGTCATTGATCATAAGTCCGGCCAAATCTGCCGGCGAACCCGGGTAAATGGCAGCCACCAGGAAATGTGCTCCATGTGGCAATGCTTTAAATCCAATCCTTCCCGCTGAATATTTCTGGTTCGGTCTGTGGGTCAACTCCAATCCAATGGTTTCAAGTGCTTCCGTTAGAATCGCTTCAAACGGCCGTGTTCCATAGAAATAATCGGTGATCAGTTCTTCGATTTCAGGGCCTGCCAATTCTTTCAGTAAGCCCAGATAATCTTCCTCGCTGACTCCTTTTCCGTTTAATGCAAAATTGAAATACAGGCGTTTCATCAATTCATCCAAACCGTGTTTATTTGCAGAATATTCGCGGATTTTTACATCACAAACGAATGCCAGCAAACAACCTTCCGTGTAGATCGACACCTTTCTTCCCGGAGCGCCCGGAATATATCCATCCAGCCAGGTATCGTAAGAAGAATCCGCCACCGAATAGTGAAAACGGCCGAAATTGTCAAAGTGTTTCTGCAATTGACCGGTGAATTCATGCAAGTACTGTTTCAAATCAAATACCCCGGACTTGTACAGCATCAAATCTCCCATATACGTAGTCACACCTTCACACAAATATCCCAGCTTCGACAAATTCTCTTTCTGATAATCGTAAGGGAACATTTCGATCGGGCGAATGGCTTTCACATTCCAGGTATGGTACAATTCGTGGGAAGAAACGCCCAATAATTCGGTATAAAGCGCTCCGAATACATCATAAGTCGGGCCGAGAGCAATCACCGTTGATTTCTGGTGTTCCACTCCATGATATGCTTTATAAGGAAGAATGTGGAAGAGGAAATGGTAATGCGGTACCGGAAATTCCAGGAACTTCTCAATCTGCTTATCCGTAAATGCTTTGAAATCTTTGATCAGTCGCGGCCACTCAACGGCGCAATCGCCCTGGAACCACAAATGGAAAATCGTTCCGTGTGATTCGTATTGGTTGTATTGTAAAGTAGCCGAACAAATAAACGGAGAATCTGCCAGTTCATCGAAGTTGGCTGCTCTCAGCACGTTTCCTTCGCGTTCCATGGAACCGGCAATATTCCAGTCGGCAGGAATATTCAGGATGACTTCACATGCTTCCTCTTTTTTTCCGTCCTGGTAAATAAAACAATTTACCGGGTTGGAATACAACATTTCTTTGCTCAGGTAAGTCGAACCGGCGTTCAATTCAGCGGCATAATAACTGTATTCCACACGAATGTCCGTAGGTTCTTTTACCAGGATTTCCCAGGAAGACAAATCCACTTTTCGAAAATCCACGGCTTTACCTTCTGCATTGAATACTTTAAATCCTCTGACATTCTTTGCAAAATTTCCCAGTTCATATCTTCCGGGCCTCCATTTCGGTAAATGAATGATGGAATTCGGCGCCACCTGTTCAAAAATTACCTTGAATTGGATGTACTGCTGGTTTGCCTGTTCGATCCCGATATGATACTGAGCCATTTTATCAATTTTTGCTCAAAATTAGAAAATCCCTGTTGAATTAATTACGTTTTTTGAAATAAGGACTTCCTCCCTTGAGGGAGGACCAAGGAGGGTGGCTGCGCAGATCGTTAACCACCTCCCTTAATCCCTCCTCAAGGAGGGAAACTTAAGAAATTTTCAATTCGATACTATATTGACTCACAATTCCTGAGAATTGATTAATTTCGTCCCGTTACATTTATTGAAAAGAGAAATGAATTACGATATCATAGTTATTGGGAGTGGTCCCGGCGGATATGTTACCGCTATTCGCGCATCGCAATTGGGTTTGAAAACTGCAGTTGTAGAGCGTGATGCATTGGGTGGAATCTGTTTGAACTGGGGATGTATTCCAACAAAAGCGCTATTGAAGAGTGCAAACGTGTTTGAATACATTCAACATGCATCTGACTACGGAATTACCGTAAAGGATTCAAAAGCAGATTTCGGAGGAATGGTTGATCGTTCCAGAGGTGTTGCCAACGGAATGAGCCAGGGAATCCAGTTCCTGATGAAAAAAAACAAGATTGATGTGATCAAAGGAACAGGTGTTCTGAAAGCAGGAAAAAAAGTAGCTGTTACCGGAGAAGACGGGAAAGTGACTGAGTATTCTGCTGACAAAGGAATCATCATCGCAACAGGTGCACGTTCACGTCAGTTGCCGAATTTGCCTCAGGACGGATCCAAAATCATCGGGTACCGTGAAGCAATGAGCATGAAAACGCAACCTAAGAAAATGGTGGTTGTTGGTTCAGGTGCAATCGGTGTGGAATTTGCTTATTTCTACAATGCAATCGGAACAGAAGTAACGATCGTAGAATATTTACCGAACGTAGTTCCGATCGAAGACGAAGAAGTATCCAAGCAATTGGAAAAATCCTTCAAGAAGGCTGGAATCAATATTATGACGAACGCATCTGTTGAAGCGGTTGATACTTCCGGAAAAGGATGTGTTGTGACTATCAAAACAGCTAAAGGGGAAGAAAAGATCGAATGTGATGTGGTTCTTTCTGCTGTTGGAATCCAGGCAAACATTGAAAATATCGGATTGGAAGAATTGGGAATTGTTGTTGACAAGGGAAGAATCCTCGTAAACGATTTCTACCAGACCAATATCCCGGGTTACTTCGCAATCGGAGACGTTATTCCTACGGCTGCACTGGCACACGTTGCTTCTGCCGAAGGAATTATCTGTGTAGAGAAAATCGCGGGTCACCATCCGGAACCACTGGATTACGGAAATATCCCTGGATGTACTTACTGTTCTCCGGAAGTTGCGTCTGTTGGTATGACAGAAAAAGCAGCGAAAGAAGCAGGAATGGAAATCAAAGTGGGGAAATTCCCGTTCTCAGCATCCGGTAAAGCATCTGCCGCCGGAGCAAAAGACGGTTTCGTGAAGTTGATCTTTGACGCGAAATACGGTGAATTGCTGGGAGCTCACATGATCGGGGCAAACGTTACTGAAATGATCGCTGAGATCGTTGCTATCCGCAAACTGGAAGTAACGGGTCATGAATTGATCAAAACGGTTCACCCACACCCAACCATGTCTGAAGCAGTGATGGAAGCTGCAGCAGCTGCATACGGAGAAGTGATCCATTTGTAAGAGATAAATAAATCATTGAAAACAGCAGGGACGCGACGCATCGCGTCCCTGCTGTTTTTTTTATACCAACGCTTTGCAGGATCTCCTAGCAAAAAATAATTTGCAAAAAAATCACCAACTACTGAATTCGTTCAGTTTCGCTCATCTGCCGGAACAATCAACCACTGAGCACTAATCAACTTATTTGAATAGTTCTAAAACTTCGCCTGACAGTTCAATTTTTATTGAAATTGTAAAACAAAAATTCTACCTTGGTTTCTCTAAAACACAAAACAGAACTGATTCTCTTCTCTCTCCTGATAAGTCTAACCGGCGTTAATGACTATTAGTACCTTGATTTGTAATAACGAACACAACTAGTTCTTATGGCTTCACTCAATCCGATCACAGGAGCTCTGGGCGCCCAAAAAGCAGCACATTTACTGCGTCGTGCTACAATGGGACCTAGACTGCAGGATATTACCAGCTTTGCTGGAATGACCGCCCAGGCAGCTTTCAATACACTCGTGCAAACACAATCCGTTCCGGCACTTCCGGTCGATCCTTCAAGCGGAACAGATTGGGTGTATCCCAATACGGTAAGTCCGACCAGTACAAACCTTTCTGATTACACCCGCAGCTGGTGGATGGAAAACATGCGTACCGGCGGAGCAAACCTCACCGAACGGATGATCTGGTTTTACCATACGCATTTCCCGATGATCATGAGCCGGATCGAGAACAATCCGCAGTTTGCGATCGATTACCTGCGCCTGTTGCGCTATTATGCTCTGGGGAATTACAAAGACCTCACAAAAGCACTCATCATCGACAATGCCATGCTCCTGCACCTGGACGGGAACCTGAATATTAAAGGTGTTCCGCAGGAGAACTTTGCGCGTGAATTCCTGGAATTATACACAGTCGGTAAAGGAGAAGAAGTGAGTTTGGGGAATTACACCAATTTCACCGAGCAGGATGTACAGGCATTGACCAAAGCTTTAACCGGATGGGGAATCGATCCGACTTTCCAGACCGTTGATCCGGTAACTACTATTCCAACAGGGAAAGTGAAAGGTTCTGCCACCACTTCCTCGCAACACGACGTCAACGGAAAACAGTTTTCAAGTGCTTTTAACAATACCCTTATTCAAACTGGAAGCGTTACCGGTTCAAATGCCGCTGTAACGGCTGTTTATACGGAATTGGACGATGTCGTAAACATGGTTTTCAACTCACCGCATACGGCAAAACACATTTGCAGGAGAATTTACCGCGAATTCGTTTACTACGATATAACACCGGAAATTGAAACCGACATCATCGAACCGCTGGCAGCCACTTTGGTCAGCAACAATTACAACATTACTTCGGTATTGGAGGTGTTGTTCCAAAGCGAGCATTTCTACGACCTCGATACACCGATTACGGAAGACAACAACATCGGCGCGATCATTAAATCACCGATGGACCTGGTCATCGGAACAATGCGCTTATTCAATCTGACCGTTCCGAGTGTCAGCACACAGCTTGCTGCAAACTATGAAATGTATGCGCAGCTGATCGAACAATTGGATCTCCAGGGACTTCAGTTCTTCGAACCATACGATGTAGCGGGATACGAACCGTATTATCAATTCCCGGACTATCACCGTTACTGGATTTCCTCCAATTACCTGGCGAACCGGTATAAATTTTCGGAACTGCTCATCTCCGGATTTACAGGTATGAGCGGAAACCTTCTGAAACTCGATGTAGTGGCATTTGTAGATACCAACTGCTCAGATCCGGGAAATGCAACAACGCTTGTTCAGGAACTGGTCGACTGGCTTTTCCCCATTACCATCGACACCACCCGTTTCAATTACTTCCGCGACGAGGTTTTACTGGATCAGCTTTCGGCAGCCAACTGGACAACTGAATGGAATAATTACGTGAATACAAGCAGCGATGTCAACGTGCGTTTACAACTGGAATCGCTCTTCACGGCCATGATGCAAACACCTGAATACCAATTATTTTAAAAACTACGCCCTATGGATAGAAGAGACTTTGTACGCATTTCATCTTTACTGGGAACAGGAATGCTCTTAAAATTCAATGGTATTGCATTAAACATGGTTCAACCGGACGGAATCCTGGAATCCATGGCCAAGTCCAGCTTGAACGATAAAATACTGGTATTGATCCAGATGCACGGTGGAAATGACGGATTGAACATGGTTATTCCGATCAATCAGTACGGCAATTACTACAATCTGAGACCAAATATTGCAATTCCGCAAAGCGGAACGCGGCACTATATTACATTGGACCCGAATTTACCTGCGAATAAACAGGTAGGACTTCACCCGGACATGGTCGGTTCAAAAGCCATGTATGATGCCGGGAATATGGCAATCGTTCAGAATGTTTCCTACGAGAATATGAACGGTTCACATTTCCGCAGCCGGGATGTGTGGTACATGGGTGGAAATTACGACGACTATTTCAATTCGGGTTGGATGGGACGCTATTTCGAACATTATTACCCGGATTATCCGACCGGTTACCCGAATGCAACTGTTCCCGATCCGCTGGCATTGGAAATGGGTACGGGAGTTTCTCTGGCCTTCCACAGAAGCCAGGGCATTCCTGCAGGACTTTCCATTCAAAACCCGGATGCATTTTACAACCTGATCAACAGTGTGGGCGCTGAAGAACCTACGAACTTCCCTCCTACGCATGCCGGTGATGAGATCGAATACATCATGCAGATCGAAAGACAATCCAATAACTACGCAGAGCGCCTACGTGACGTTTACGATGCCGGAACAAATTCCGGAACGGTTTACCCGGATTTGTACCCGTATATTGCACCAAGCGGTTCATTGAACAATCCGCTGGCACCGCAATTGAAGATCGTTTCCCGTTTGATCAGCGGAGGAATCGGCACAAAGATCTTCCTGTGCCGGATCGGAGGATTTGACACGCATGCCAACCAGGTTGTCAACAACAACACAACCATGGGATCACATGCCGCTTTGATGTATCACATTTCTTCGGCTGTAAAAGCATTTTACGACGATTTGACCAACCTCGGATTGGCAGACAGGGTATTGACCATGACTTTCTCCGAATTCGGGCGCCGCGTGGCTTCCAATGCCAGTTACGGAACGGACCACGGAAATGCCGCTCCTATGCTGATATACGGAACATGCTTAAATCCGGGAGTTTACGGAGACAATCCCGACTTATCGAACCTGCAAAACGGTAATGTTCCTTTACAGCACGATTACCGGCAAGTGTTCACCTCGGTGGTCAAAGACTGGTTCGGTGCACCGGATGCGGCCATTGAGCACATCAAATTCGAGAATTTCGTAGCTAACCGCGTGGATTATGTCCGCTGTAAGGAACTAAGCGTAACCGAGCTCTTCAAAGAAAATCTGTGGCTCAAATGCTATCCGAACCCGGCGAATTCCAGCATCAGTATTTCGTATGTGCTGAAAAAAGAAACCAAGGTACATATTGAAATCAAGGACATTTCCGGGCGTACGATCGGGAATATTACCAATGCACCTACTGTTCCGGGAGAACACGTACTCGATTTCAATTTATCCCGCTATGCTGACGGAACTTATTTTGTCACTTTAGTCGCAAACGACAGCGTAGTCCTCACTGAAAAAGTAATCCTTTCCAAATAATGATGTTAAACAGAATTACCATTCTTTCACTGCTGTTCTTCCTGGCTTTCCAGGGAATAGCACAAACAAAATACACGGTTCACCGCAAAAACAGGATTTACCTTGGGATTACCGGCGGAATGAATTTCAGCGCAACTCACGTCGTAAAGGATTACAACCTGCTTACGACCACGCCGCAATCGTCGAGTGAGAATACCAATTCGGAAAAAGATTACCAGGGATTGTTTAAAAACAAAGGTTCTCAATTCGGGCTTTACTTTTCCTATTCTTTCAAAAAGAACCTGTCAATCGTTTTCCAGCCTGCCTATCAAATAAGCAGTTTCAACTACCGCACAGCTTATTCCTGGTCGGATACGGTAAACGAAGCTGATTTTGCGATGGAAATGATGCATCAGCAAAAGGTATCTTCGGTAAATCTGCCCTTACTGGTCCGCTGGGATTTTACCGTTTCCCAATTTTCGCCTTACATCCAGGGTGGAATCTTCACCAACTTCAACCACCAGGCAAGAAAAACCATTTTCTACGATTATACCATTGACGAAGATGTGGACAAAGAAACCGCAGATCGCACAGGAGAAACCGATTTTACGGAGCATCTGCTCAAAGCCAATTTCGGACTTACAGCCGGTGTCGGATTTACCTATTTTGCCAATTATTTTGCGATCAGCCTGGAAAGTAATTTCCGCTACGGGTTCCGCTCCATGGTGAACGACCAGAACCGCTATGCCGATTTTACCGGTTTGAGTATGCAATACCTGGATGTTCCGGATCAATTGAAATTCATGAACCTGGATATTCAATTGTCGGTGATGTTCCCGATTGACAACTCCATTTCATTAGGAATCCTTAGAAAAAGCAGACATTAATCCGAACAGTATGAAATTAGCTATTTATTCAATGATCTTTTTGGCACTGGGAATGGGTTTTTCAAGCTGCAAAAAGAAAGTCACCGACGAAGAAGGTCCTTTTATCAAGATCTACGACGATCAGAACGGAAACAAGCATTTCCATCCGCTGAGTATCACCACTTCCGCAAACAATGACGGATATCTGGTCATGAGCGCTTATGACGGATGGCGCATTCATTTGATGATGGTTGACAAGGCCGGCGAATTTGTCTGGAATTACGAATTGCCTGAAAACTATGTCAATGCCGTTCCGAACCTGATCAAAAGCAACGGACAAAACTATCTGGTTTGTATGGATGCCGTCGGATTGTTTACGTATGTGCTGAAAATTGATGAAAGCAATCATTCAACTACCGAGGTAACTTCCTTTGCGAATGTCCTGTACCCTACTTACGCTTACAGTTCCGGGCAAAACGTGTACATCCAGAATTACAACCGACTGAGCATGCAAACAGGCATTCACAAACTGACTCCGGACCTGGCTTCCATTGTACAATCGACAGACCTGGATATTTTCACGGATGTGGAGGATCGCATTGTGGAGCACATTACTTTCAACGGAAAACGCATGCCGTTCTTTATCAGTTCAACGCCTGAGAATAATTACATCGTCATGAACGGTTTCTATAACTACAGTTTTTCACTGATCTTCCTGGATCAGAACCTGAATTTTGCAGGCGTTTACAACGGTGCCGGATTTAACGGAGGATTGGCTGCTATTTCACCTTCGGGAGGAAACCAGTTTTCACTGGCGCGTTTTTCTTATGACAACCTGTATTACAATGCAAATGCTGCTTTGAATCCTGCTGCGATCGATATCACAGAATCCATTTCCGCGCAGGGACACTCCGAACTGGATGCGCAAAAACCGGTATTGATCAAAGAGCTTTCGGTTGGTGGAACTACTTACAAAGCATTCCTGTCTTCAACCCGGAGCAACCAGTTGCTGTTGAGTATTTATGACAAATCGGGAGGAACGCTTGCCGGGAAAAAATACCTGGGGAAGAACATTCCGCTTACAGCCTGTGATTTTATACAAACTGAAACAGGCGAATTGAATATCCTGGTCCAGGCCAAAATTATGGGAAGTTTCGACCGGATTGCCATCCTGAAATTATCCAAAGATCAGTTGGAAGCAATGATATAAAAAGGTAGGCACGCGATTAATCGCGTGCCTACCTTTTAAAATTTATACGATAGTCTCATCCAGCAGATGATTAATCGATGCAATCGTGAATTTGCCGGAGTCGGGGCACAATTCGATATCGATACGGCCTAATTTCAGACCTCCGTAACCAACCTGGTTCACAAAAACTGCTTTTCCTTCTTTGTTTTTGAATTCCTGCATATCGTCGAGGAAAGTATGCGTATGCCCGCCGATGATAACGTGAATTCCGTGAGTTGATGCCGCCAAAACCTTATCGGAAACCTGGTTGGTGTTGTATTCATAGCCTAAATGCGACAAACAAATCACCACATCACACCCTTCTTTGCGCAAAGCATCCGCCTGCGCCTGCGCTGCGGCAATCGGGTCCTGGTAAGTCAATCCTTTCCAATTCTCAACAGGAACCAATCCCTGAAGATTTACTCCCAATCCAAAAACTCCGATCTTAAATCCTGCTTTTTTAACGATGGTATAAGGTTTTACTACTTCTGCAAGCGGAGTTGAGCTCAATTCATAATTCGCATTCACTACCTGGAAAGAAGCATGCGACAAAGCTCTTTTATAAGCCTCCATCCCGATATCAAAATCATGATTACCAAGTGTTACGATATCGTAATTCATAGCTGCCATGGTTTTCATTTCAAGTACTCCTTTAAACTTATTGAAGTAAGGAGTTCCCTGGAAAATATCTCCGGCATCGAGCAATAATACGTGTTCTTCCTGCTCACGAACAGATTGGATCATAGTGGCTCTTCTGGAAACGCCTCCCATATTCGGGAATTTGGGGTGATTTACCGGGAAAGGGTCAATATTGGAATGTGTATCGTTGGTATGGAGGATCACTAATTTGTTTGGCTTTTTCTTAGCGCTGATCAATGAAGGCACCACCATAGAAGCACCGGCGACCACTCCTGTCTGTTGTAAAAATAATCTTCTTTCCATCTTACCAATTTATTCTTTCTTCGGGATAAAAAGCAATTTTTTGCTCTTTTTTAACAGCATCAATAATGAGATCCCTGAAGAGAATATTGGTGTCAAATCGCTGCAAGGGATTGTTAAAGAAGAACATATTATCGCCCCCGTTTGCCAAAAAGTCGGAAGTAACCACCCAGAAATAATTTTTCTCTTTGGCAAGATTATCCGGGAATACCAGTTTCCCCTTTTCCAGTTTAAATCCACCGATCGGTTCTCCGCCTTTTTCTTTTAAATAAGCTTCCATTTCCGGAATTTTATCCAGCGAAAGTTTCAGAAAGACCATGCGGTTATCAAAGGGCATGACTTTATAAATATCTCCGACCGTAATCGGTCCTTTCGGCAAATCGGCTCTCAAGCCTCCGATATTGATAAAGGCTACTACAGGCTCATTTTTAAAGATCACACTGTCCTTAGCATGTTTGATCAATTCGTCGCACAGCCAGAACCCGAGCGTAGAATTCGGTCTTCCGACCACCAGGTCTGTGGTGGTTTCACCGAGCACCAAACCGAATTCCTTCAGCATTTCCCTTCTGTAGGGCGCTATCAGTGAATCCATTTCCACAGATGATTTGCTTGAATCGTTCACATCCTGTTTCGATCCTTTCACCTGTAAATGATAAGAGCAGGCCGTAAGACCTGCTCCTATTAGAAAAAAAAGAAAAACTTGTTTCTTCATATTAGTTTTTAACGATCGTTTTTTGAGTTGATCCGTATGGAGTACTTACTTTCACAAGATACGAACCTGTTTTCAAATCCTGAATGTTTAACTCAATTAAAACTTCATTGATATTGTTAGCTGATTTCACCACTTTACCATCCATAGAAACAATCTCGTAAGCTGTAATAGTTGTAGCGTCTACATTCATCAGCAATTTATTTGTAACCGGGTTCGGGTACAGGATAAATCCGTTCAACAATGCTTCTTCAACTGCTGCAGTACATCCTAAAGTCTCGTAGCTCATGTTTGTAAAGTTCACAAAACAAGCAAAGTTCGGGTTATCAACGAATGGGTTACGGTTTTCCTGTAGAGAATCGATGTAATCGTTTCTGGAAATTTCCCATGCATCCGGCATATCCTGTAAGTTCCATTGTTTCAAAATAGCCTGGTCTTGTCCGTATGCAATGGAACTGCTGATAGGATTCGGGAATCCCCAGTTGTTTCCTGAAACAGTTGTGTAACAAATCGCTTCGTACATCATTGCGCGTGCAGCGTCACCTTTGTGCTCATCTCTTGGTTCGAAAACTTTGTGACCATTTGCATCAAATCCGAATTTACATCCCAAATAAGTCGTTGTCGGAGTTACCACTTTTCCTAACGGGTAGTTGCTTCTCAAAGCATTTGCATCATTTTGGTTTGTAGGGAACAAATGATGGTAGTCATTGTATTCAGGAAGAGCACTTGCATCATATGTAGGCATCCAGCTGTGGCAGTATGTGTGCTCGCGGCTTGTTCCAGTTGCTGTAAAGTCAAACGGTTCTGTATAGATGATGTTTTCACCACTGTAAACACAAGTCACTACACGACGGTTCAAAGTAGTATCTCTTGCAGCAAATTTAGCAACCATCAATGGTCCGTAGTTGCTATAGAATTGCATATCGTGCGGATTTGTCAGGTTGTGAAGATCCGCAACGAATGTCGGGCTGCTTGTAGAAATCGCAGAATAATAACCTGCAGGCATCATAGATCCTGAAGAAGTAACATTCCCTGTCAATGGAGCAGTTGTGTTGTAATTTCTGTAAGTTCCAGGACCATTGTAAGCGTATACCGCGAAGTAGTATCCTGTGCTTGCTACGATGTTATTCGGTGTGAAAGACGTGCTGTTTCCGGAGAAAACAACCTGACCGTCTCCAACCATGTCACCACGCTGGTAAACCATTCCGTCGGCAGGAACTCCTGTAATGGCAGATCCTTTTTTACGAAGTACCAAATACCCTTCTGCTGTTGCAGGAGTAAATGTACCTGTCAAGCGGTATGATTTCACGTTGGAGAAAACCAGGTTAGTTGCCTGAGCAGCCGGTTCTGTCGCAAAGTTACCACCGATACCATACAAGTTAATAACATAAGCAGCCTCATCAGCATCATCGCTGTTGATTGTCAAAACAGCGTTTCTGTTACCTGCTGCAGCCGGAGTAAAGTTTACTGTCAAAGCCTGAGTAGCTCCTGCAGCAACTGTTGCAGGGAAAGCAGGAGAAGCAACTGTAAAATCAGCAGCATTTGCTCCTGAAATAACTGCACTTGAAAGGTTCAAAGTATTGGATGTTCCCAGGTTCTCAACTGTAAAAGTAACCGGAGTCATGGTAGCAACCGGGGAATTTACAGCTTGTGTACCTCCTGAAACGATTGTTGTAGTTCCGTATTTCACATTGATTTCCTGAGCCGGAGTTGCAGCACCAACTGCAATATTCACGTCATCCAACCCGATATTTCCACTCACTTTATTGGTGTAAATGAACTTGATAAAACGTGTCAACGTGTTCGGGTTATCCGTATATTGCTGGTATACACCTGCCGGAGGTGCTGTATGTGCATGCAACGTGGTGTAAGCAACACCATCAGCAGATTCCTGAACGGTAAATGTTCCACCTGAGAAAGAGTTTCCTGCCAGGTAGTAAGTCAATGCACCCGGAGCACTTGCAAAATTGATGATCAGGTAATCACCGGTGTTGTCAAATTTCATAGCCGGAGGTGTATTACCTGAAGCCGTGTAAAATGCAGTTCCGGACTCTGTCCACCCAGTTGGAAGTGTTGTAGTTGTAAAACTCCAACTTGTAGGAAGCACTGCTTGTGCTAATGAAGTGCCCGCCGCAAATGCAGCCAACAGCACCGTTAAAATTGATTTTCTCATCCCTGTTATTTGTTTCATATTCCTATTTTTAAACCAAGGTTAAATCTTCTTCCCATCCCCACAAAAACCAATGCGGAACTGGCATCGAAGTTTAACCCGTTTTGTGAATCAGTGATGTAAACGTTATCCAAAACGTTCATGATACCACCGTTCAATGTGAAATACATTTTAGAAACTCTGAATGTATATCCCACATTAAAATCTAATAATCCGTAGCTTGGCATCTGCCAGGATTCCCTGTCCTTATTTGGCCCAACAAGTGCCAAAGGATCGAAATTCGCGAAGTTTCTGCCGAAGTAAGTGTACCTTACTTTCACATAAAGGTCTTTAATGATCTCATATCTTACGGAACCTCCGATCTGAAGCTGTGCGGCATCACCTACGTGAACGTTTTTCGCACTAAAGTCAACGGAGTCAACCATCACCCCGTTATTATCCACGATATATACTTTGGATCCGGAAATAGTCTTCCAGTCTGCAACTGTTACAACACCTTCCACATTCAGGTTCTTAGTGATGTTGTAATTGAAGTCGACTTCAACTCCTTTGTGCAATGCATCCAAACCGTTGATGTTGTAGGAGAATGTCCCGTCTGGAGTAACTACCGTAGGAGTATACTGCGGCGGTTTGTTTTTCCACAAAGTATAATACAGGTTCAGGTTCGCCGCAAATTTCTTGGTTCTGTAACCATATCCTAATTCTACGGAATATACTTTTTGGTTTTTCGTTTCTAAAAACGGCAGGTTATTGTTATCGAAAACGGTATTCATTTTCGGAGCAATACTTAAGTATCCAACATTCAGGAACACATTGTGGTGCAGGTTGATGTTATAATTCACACCTCCTTTAACCGTTCCTCCCAAAAACCATTTTCTGTCTGTTGTAGCAGTTCTGGCTTCCGGTGACTGGTTGGTGTACTTCTGACCCTTGTATTCTACCGTATCTCCGTAACCTACTGCTTGTCTCATCAAGGTATCCGATAACACAAGGTCTTTTTTCTTGAAGTAATCGATTCGCTGGTTTCCTGTTTCAGAAAGTGAACCGGTCAGGAAAGTAGACCACTTGTCTTTTTTGTACTCAACCTGCGCAAAAGCTCCTCCCCACATCACGATCGCATCGTTGTAATAGGAAACCTTGTCTCCTTTACGTTTCATCGCATAGCTTAGGTTTGCTATTCCTTTTGGTTGGTTCTTGTCCGAATTGTCGATTGCATAATCACCACCTACCAGGTCATAAATCGTTTGATAGTGGCTTCCTCTGTAATAACGTGCATCGATACCGAAAAGCGTTGAGATATTTTTATTGATCTTATAAGAGATCGAGGAAATCAAACCGACCCATTTGTGGTCGTTATTGGCAGATCTCAGGTAATTGGAAGAAGAATGCTCCGTTGTACTGTACAAACTGGAATAGCTGCTGGAGTTCTGATCGTAAATCTTTTGTAAGTTATACAATCCGGTAGTTGTATCCCTTGCCGGTGTATTTCTGAAAGAAGTACCTCCTCCTTTACCAATTGACAGGTAAGCAATCGTTGTCCAGTTGAATTTTTCGTTCGGGTTCCAGGAGTGAGATAAGTTGAACTGCGGTTTGTGGAAGTAGTTTACTTTTTCATTGTAAACTTCTCCATTAATAAATCCGTAATTCGGATTATACTTATTCCCGCGTGCTCCGATCTCTGAAGTGGTGTAATACAAGTTACTTGTACCTGCAACCGAATCAATTTGACGCTGGTAATCAACTCCCGTCTTTTTAGCCAATTTCTCGTCTACGACTGAAATCGGTAATTTGGTAGTTCTCTGACCGTGCGACTGTGGTGCACCGTTTACTCCCAAACTCATGATGTGGTGTTTTCCAAACTTCTTTTGAACTTTGAAGAAATAAGACCATGCATCATCAAATGTAGCATCTGCATAGCTGGAACCCCATTTTCTGGAACCGGCAACTGAAATTCCCCAGTTTCCTTTCATCATTCCGGTATTTAAACCGAAAGACGCTTTATATAATCCATAACTGTTTACTTCACCCTTCACGTGAACGCCAAACTTTTGGTCAATTCCTTTGGTCATGATATTCATTGTACCACCCACAGAAGTAATTGCCAGTTTGGAAGCTCCCAATCCTCTTTGTACCTGAACAGTTCTTGTAATATCACCCAAACCGTCCCAGTTACTCCAGTAAACCTGACCGTTTTCCATGTCATTTACCGGAACACCATCAACCAGAACAGCTACATTTCGCTGATCAAATCCACGGATTGAAATACGGGAATCCCCGGTTCCTCCACCCTGCTCGGTTGCATAAACACCTGGTGTTGAGTTAAGGATCATCGGTAAGTCGCGCGTACCCAATTCTTCCGCAATTTGTTTTGCTGAAATATTCGAAAAGGCAATCGGCGTTTCTCTCAGTTTTGCAACATCGCGAACGATCTCTACCTCATCAATGATATTTCCACTTACTTTCAGTGTAAAGTCATGAACGTAATCTGTATTGCCAACTGCTACTTCCGCTTTGTAATTTTCAAAGCCGTAGTATTCCATGGTGATCGTGTGCTTCGTATTTTTATCAACCTGGAAAGTGTATTTTCCATCAATATCAGTAATTGCTTTAGATGTTGAATCACATGCTACCACCGCACCGATTACCGGCTCATTGGTTTCAGGATCCATCACTACACCGGTCAGTGCAACCTTCTCCTGGGAGAAAGCAGACAACCCAATGAGCAGGCAAAAGAAGACTAGCAGATTTTTCATAAAATCAGTTAAAGGACATTATAAGATTTGAAAATGAATCAATTACTCAATTATAATGCTTTGTTGAGAAGAAGACTTATCAGCGAAATTGATTCTCAACAAGTACGCTCCTTTTCTCAATTTGTCAGTAATCACAACTGCAGCTGTACTTTGGTCGTTTTTAACCTCTGAAACAACTACTTTTCCAAGCAAGTCAATCACCTCAATTGTAGCGATTGTGTTGTTTGTGTTTACATACAAAACTCCGTTTGCAGATGGATTCGGGAAAACAGAAACTGAATTCAATGTATTTTCACCAACACTTAAGAAACAATCACAAGAGTGCTGTCCTAAGTTTGTCCATGTATCTTTCGGTAATGAATCCCATTGCTGGTTCACGATAAACGGATCCGGGTTTACTGTAACTCCTGCTTTAACAGATGCTTTACGGATCAATGTGTGGTTTTCAGTCCAGATACGACCAACAGATCCGTCGTATGGAGGCTGATCTCCCCAACCGTATGCGCTGATCATAGCAGCATCACCGATCTTACCCATCAAATCGATCATTACCGTATTCTTGAACAATGCGATTGCATCATTTCCGTTCATGTAAGTCGGAGCCGGGTATGCATGATCCAACTGATCTGCCATTGCCTGTAAAGCAGGTGAAGCAGCAGGTGAATTCGGTTGAGTTGTTGTCTGGCCATTCACAATAACAAAAGTTGAAAACGGCTGGATAGTTCCTGTAAGGTTTGTTACCCCACCAGCATTTGAAGTTGCATCCCCGTTAGAGAAACGCTCAATGCGATACCCTGACAAGCTGATTGCGTTTGCAGTCGGGTTGTACAACTCGATTGCCTTATCATTTCCTGATCCTTCTACGTATTCAGAAATAAAAATTTCCTGACAATTCTGAGCTTGAGCAACAGCAGAAGATAAAACACCTAAAAAAAGTAATGCTTTTTTCATAACTAATTGATTATTAAATTTACAGATAAATTACAGAGTAACGGTATAACAAATCCATTCAGCTTATTTGCTGAAAAATAGCGCATATAACTTCGGGTGAAGTCCTTGCTATTATGGATGCGTTTCATTTCTATTTCATTATACCAAATATTGTATTTCTAAATGGTTTCAGTCTGCATAAAATTACAGCGTCAAGGAGAACATTCAGAAATTTACGACGCAAAGTTACGGCAAATAATCTATTCCTACATTACATAATTGTTAACAATCAACTAAGGTTATACACTGAGAATTCAATCAATCAACCCTATATTAAACAAGCTGTTAACTATTTTACACCACTCATCAATAATTCACTCCCGTCGGAAACCTTTTTAATTACTTTTGCCGAAACACGATTTATATGAAAATTAAATTATTCATTTCTTTTATCTGCATCCTCTCATTCGGATATGCTCAAAACCTGACCGTTGAAAGCATTTGGAAGTCTGGAGAGTTCTATCCGAATCGCGTGGAAGGCTTTACAGCTTTAAGCGATGGTCAGTCATTTACCAAAATCGTTGAAGAAGGCGGTCAGTATTTTTTAAAAAAGTACCAGTTCAAGGACTACCAGGGAGCCGGAACTGTTCTGGTAAACCTGTCTGCCATCCAATTCAACGGAAAAGCACTGGAATTTGACGATGTAAAATTGAGCAAAAGCGGAAAATGGTTATTGGTACAGGCAAATACAACACCGATCTACCGCCACAGTTATTCAACGACTTACTATGTCTATAATATTCAAAGCAAGGAAACTCACAAAGTAAGTAACGCAGAAGCTCCGCAAACATTGGGAACTTTCTCTCCCGATGAAACCAAACTGGGATACGTTGCGGGAAATAACTTATTCGTATACGATTTGGTAAACCATACCAATAAGCAAATCACATCCGACGGAAAACAAAACAGCATTATCAACGGTACTACCGATTGGGTTTACGAAGAAGAATTTGCGATCACGCAAGGTTTTGAATGGTCACCTGATTCCAAATACCTGGCCTTTATGCGTTTTGACGAAACAAACGTGAAGCAGTTCCAGATGGCGATGTACGGACATTTATACCCGGATGAATACACCTTTAAATATCCGAAAGCAGGAGAAGACAATTCAAAAGTAACTTTCCACATTGCCAATAGCGAAACAGCTGTTGTAAAAGCAGTAAACCTGGGAACTTATGAATACCTGCCGCGCTTCCAATGGTCACCGATCAAGAATGAAGTGTTCGTTTCTACCCTGAACCGTCACCAAAGCCAGGTGAAATACCATTTGGTTACAAACCCGGATAATCCGGCAGACCGTATTTTCTACGAAGAATCATCGGATACGTATCTGGATGCTGACAATGTCATCCTGTTAAAAGACGGAAATTCCATGTTGCGTACTTCTGAAAAAGACGGATACAATCACATCTATCACCTGACCTTTGCCGGAAAACTGAGCCAGGTAACGTCCGGGAACTGGGATGTGATCGACCTTTACGGAATCGACGAAAAGAAAGGCACCGTATTTTATTCATCTTCCGAAAACGGAGCGATCAATAAAACGTTGTATTCCATCAACTGGAAAGGAACAGACAAGAAAATGCTTTCAAAAGCTTCCGGATACCACGATGCGGAATTCGCTCCGGGATTCAATTACTTTATCCGCACCAGTTCAAGTGCCAACACCGTACCAACCACTTCCCTTTGTGACCGCACGGGGAAAGAATTGCAGGTATTGGAAGCAAATACGGAACTTCAAAAGAAATTCGATGGTATGAGCTTCAGTCAGAAAGAATTCATGCAAGTGGACGGCGCTGCCGGAAAATTGAACGCATGGATGATGAAACCTGCAAACTTCGACCCGAACAAAAAATACCCGGTTTACTTCAACGTTTACTGCGGGCCGGGAAGCAACATGGTGACTAATGATTACGACGGGCCAAACTACCTGTACCACCAGTTACTGACCCGTAAAGGATACATTGTTTTCTGTGTGGATACCCGCGGTACACAATTCCGTGGTGCTAAATTCAAAAAATCGACGTACCTGCAACTGGGTAAACTGGAAACCGAAGATTTGATCGCGGTAGCCAAAAACCTTCAGAAAGAATCCTACGTTGATCCGAACAGAATCGGGATCATGGGCTGGAGTTACGGTGGTTTCATGACTTCACTGGCTATGACAAAAGGTGCTGACGTTTTCAAAATGGGAATCGCAGTGGCACCGGTTACCAACTGGAGAAATTACGACAATATCTATACCGAGCGTTTCATGCGTACTCCGCAGGAAAATGCCAGCGGTTATGACGACAATTCCCCTGTCAATCATGCCGACAAGTTAAAAGGGAAATTCTTATTGATCCACGGTTCAGCTGATGACAATGTGCATTACCAGAACACGATGGAATTCATTACCGCACTGGTAAAAGCGAACAAGCAATTTGACCTGTTTATTTATCCGAATAAAAACCATGGTATTTATGGTGGGAATACAAGAAACCACCTGTTTACAATGATGTTGGATTATACGGAGAAAAACCTGTAGATCAACCCGTTCAATTTAATAGCATTGACAAAGGCCTCCGGATTCATTTCCGGAGGCCTTTTTAGCTAACCTTTTTTGGCAAAAAAAGTTTATCGTTTGCAGTTTATTGTATTTATTTCTTTACTAATTTAGTGCGGCTAATAAAATTGTTAGATAACACTCTTATAGATCATCTCATCATGAGCAAAATTGCGAAAATCGAATTAGACGGGAAAGTATATGAATTCCCGGTTGTACAAGGTACTGAAAATGAATTGGCGATTGATATTTCAAAACTTCGTCAGGAAACGGGTTATGTAACTTTAGATGTAGGTTACAAAAATACAGGTGCTACAACCAGTGCCATCACTTTTTTAGATGGTGAAGAAGGAATTCTTCATTACCGTGGATACCCGATCGAGCAATTGGCAGAGAAGGCAAGCTTTATTGAAGTTGCTTATTTGTTGATCTATGGTGATTTGCCGACTCAGGCGCAATTGGATGAGTTTATCTCAAGCATCACTAAACACACATTGGTGCACGAAGATATGAAGCAATTCTTTGAAGCATATCCTGCTCAGGCACACCCAATGGGAGTATTATCTGCAATGGTTTGTTCACTTTCTACCTTCTACCCGGAGTCTTTGGACCCGAACAGAAGTGCTGAGAAAAAGAACAGAACAATTTTACGTTTGTTAGCGAAATTGCCTACACTGGCTGCATGGTCATACAAAAACTCCATGCGTCACCCGTTCATGTACCCTAAGAACGAATACGATTACGTAAAGAACTTCCTGTACATGATGTTTGCAATGCCAACGGAAGATTACAAAGTTGATCCGGTTGTTGTTGACGCATTGAACAAATTGTTGATCCTTCATGCGGATCACGAACAAAACTGTTCTACATCTACAGTTCGTATCGTAGGTTCATCCCAGGCAAACTTATACGCATCCATTTCCGCAGGTATTTCTGCTCTTTGGGGGCCGCTTCACGGTGGAGCTAACCAGGCAGTAATCGAAATGCTGGAGAAAATCCACAACGACGGAGGAGACGTTGACAAATGGGTATTGAAAGCAAAAGACAAGGACGATCCATTCCGTTTGATGGGATTCGGTCACCGCGTTTACAAAAACTTTGACCCGCGTGCTACGATCATTAAGAAAGCTGCAGATGACGTATTGGAGAAATTGAAAATCGACGATCCGTTATTGGAAATTGCCAAGAAATTGGAAAAAGTAGCTTTGGAAGACGAATACTTCAAATCAAGAAGCTTGTACCCGAACGTAGATTTCTACTCCGGAATCATCTACAAAGCTCTTGGAATTCCATCTGAAATGTTTACCGTAATGTTCGCATTAGGACGTCTTCCGGGATGGATTGCACAATGGAAAGAAATGTCTGAAGGTGGAGAACCGATCGGTCGCCCAAGACAAATCTACACTGGATCTGTATCCAGAGATTACGTTGCTATCAAAGACAGAAAATAAGAATCACTCTTTATATGCACAAGGCGTTCAGAAATGGGCGCCTTTTTTGTTAACCACATAGTTCACAATAGAACATAGTTTTTTTTAAACAACCCATTCAAAACTATGTGGCTTATGTACCTATGTAGTTAAAAGAAAATGAGAGCGGAGCGAAACGACAAATTGCCAGCTTGAATAGCACTAATCAAAACAAAACCTCTGTGTTCTATTACCAATGTGGTTTTTAGATTAACCCATATGGTTCATTTATATGGTTAAATACCGAACTAAAAAGGCTGCCATACCTAAGCAGACAGCCTTTTTTTTGCGAATAGTGGTGGTTTTTATTTTTACTTACTGATTACAAACTGCGAAGTGGAATTCCCTGCTTTCAGCACATAAAACCCATTTTCCAAAAGAGAAACATTCAGGTCCGTTTTCATGCTTTCCAAACGAACTTCCGCAACCTTTTGGCCTTTTGCATCATAAATGACTGCCTGTTCTCCCATCAAAGAAGTCGTTCCGATCGATAAATTCTCTGAAGCCGGAACAGGATAAACGAACAGCGCAGAAGCACTCAAATCATCCAACCCGGCACTTGAACAGGAAACAACTACCGTTTGGCTTTGAGAAGCTGTGTTCCCGTTTCCGTCATTGAAATTCCAGGTAATGGTATACGTTCCTGCTGTTGCATACGAAACAGGATCATTGGTCGTTGCAGTAATCACACCTGCGCAATCATCCGTTGCTACCGGGACAGTTACCACCTGGTTACACGTTACATTTACAGTTGGAAGCGCTGAAGTTACAGGTGCCGTGTTATCAATGACCATTACCTGCTGGTTTACACTGATCGAATTTCCGTTTCCGTCATCAAAAACCCAGGTTACAACCGTCGTTCCGATAGCAGAGATCGGGAAAGTACTTGTAGTGGTGCCTGTTATCGTTCCTGCGCAATTATCCGAAGTAGTTGGAACAACCGGTGTAACCGAACATGTTCCGCTCAGATCATCCAAAACCGGTAGAACCGGATCGGTAGTATCATCCACCACTACAGTCTGCGTTTGTGTAGCTGTTCCGTTTGCATTGGTATAAGTCCAGTTGACCGTATAGGTTCCCTGGGCGGAATAATTCATTGGATCGGTTGTTGTGCCGGTCACCGAACCATTATCAGCAGTCGGTGCTGTTACCGACACACTGCACTGGCCAGAAATCGTTGAAAGCGCAGCCTGATCCGGAACGGGAACCGAACCAACCGGAGTATGGTATGTTTTCAATACACACTTATTCGGGATAGCACATCCGGGCATAGAACCGGATTCGATAACCGTAAACGTTGTACCATCCACTACTTCGTAATATCCCGGAGCCGTGTAATTATTTGCGGAAGCAATCACAAAATCCCCCGTCGACTGATCGATATCGAAAGACCTACCGTACCCGAAAGTCCCGAAACTTCCGGTACTCCCGATCAATGTACTCGTATAAACGGGCGTTAATGGCAAAGCCGGAGGAGTTATGATATCGTATTGATAAAGTGTTTTGGCGGTATTTGCCCAGAAATAGAGTTTGTTGTTGTAGTAGCGAAGCAATTTCGCGGTTACTCCCATGTTTACTACAGTTCCTAAAGCATCATTGTTCAACACATCAACCGGAACCAGGGAGGAACCTCCCAAAACCCATAATTTCCCCTGCCCGTCATAAGCCAATCCTTTGATCGAACCTACGCCGGGATTGAATTTCGCAACAACCGCATTGGTGAGCGTATCAATCTTTACAAGCTGGCCCGCCTGATCCAGATACATGTGCCCGTTTGCATATTCCATGAAATTACAATAGGTCGTAATTTCTCCGTTTGGCTCGGCAACAGGCGTCAGCGTATTATTAACCAGGTCGATTAAAGCAACTACTCCACCCTGCGGATAACAAGCATAAGCTTTTGTTGGGCTGGCAACTCCGAGTGTTTGTGCGGATTGAGCAAACGTGTGAATTTCCGTCATTGCAGGATAATTCACGATGGTAATGCGCCCGGCACCTGAAGGTTTTTCACCGATAATGGCCTTATTCCCGGCAATTACATAATCCTGGAGTACGTCATAGCCTGTGCTGACACCATTGGCGGTTTGGTACATTCCTGCTGAGTTTACTGCAGGAGTAAGGGTCGTATTCCGTACAAAAATGTCGGCATTCGGAGTTCCGAAGTTTCCTTCGGCAATGAGTTCCAAACGAAAAGTGGTTTGGGCAGAAAGTGTAGCAGATAAGATTAAGGAAAAGAGAGCTAATCCGACTTTTTTCATCATTTATTGGTTATAAGAACGATGAAAAAGTAACGACGAAGCCAATTCATGACTTGACAATCCGTTCCTTCACTTTTTCACCGAAAGTTACAGTACATACAGATTGGCAGGTCTCCTGGCTAAGTCCTTCAATTCACCTTCCCATGCTGACAGTATCGTCTGCACAGTGGTATTTCGAATTAAATACGGACTCTTACAGTTGCGGGAACAGCTCCGGATTTACACCGGATTCCCTTTTAATCTCCGCCGGGGCGGGGAACCGAATCGCGGTGCAAAAGTAATTCGAAATAGTTGGTTTCAAAATCTTCGATTTCATTTTCATGATTTTAAACCGGGTTTTCTTTTCCATAACATGGGCTTTAAACTGTTTTAAACAAAATCAGTTTAGTAGCGTTCCGGATTTAGCTATAATATAACTTACTCATAAACAAACAACTAAACCCTTGACATACATTTGCTTTGTTCCTTTTGGAACGGATATTTCTTCTGCAACATGAAAAAAACTACAGCTATCCTTCCGTACCTTCCGGTATTCCTGGTGTTTTGGTTTACCGGCTCAATGAACTTATTTGCGCAATGTCCTTCAGGCTCAATCGGGGTATCCGGTGCCGGTTGCGGATGCATTGCAGGGTGTAATTTAACCAGTTTGGGAGGTCCAAATTGCGGCGGCGGTACTTCCGGAAACTGCAGTGCAGGTTATCTACCGATGCAGACAGATATAACCGTGCCAGCGGGATGTACCTACACCGTTAGCGCCACCATGACAGACAGACCCGGTTGTACTTCCGCCCAGGGAGCGGATGGAAATTGTCAGACATGCGACGTGGTTAAAGTAGATATTGCGGGCGGTTCCAAGATCTTCCAGCAAGGAGGAAGCAATGCAACCTTAGTGGACAGTTATACCTTAACCGGACCAGGAACCATTCGTGTTTCCGGCAGAGCCAACAGGGCCGATGAAATTATTACCTACACAACCACTTCCAGCGGACCGACCTGTGTGAACTGCATGAGTACTTTACCGGTTGAATTAACCGCATTCCAGGTTTCACCGGAAGGAAGGGCTGTTGCCTGTGAATGGTGGACCGAAACCGAACTAAACAATGATTTCTTTACAATCGAACGGAGTTTGGACGGAATTCATTTCGAAGCATTTGCCTACATGGACGGAGCAGGAAACAGTAGCGCGCCCCTGCGTTATAAAATCTATGATTACGATCCGTATTCAGATGTAGTGAGCTACTACCGTTTATCCCAAACCGATTTCAACGGGTTTACGCGTTTTCACGAGATCCGGTCGGTGAAATTAAAAAACATACATGAACTCACCATCTATCCGAATCCTTCCAGCGGAACCATTCAAATCACGGGAGATTCCAAAACCTTGCTTGCTTCCAGGTTACTGGATGCTTCCGGAAGAGAAATTGCTTTAAAAGGTGTAGCGGAAAGCAATCAGGTGACAATATCGGATTTACCGGCAGGCGTTTACACCTTCGTTTATTTCAACCAGGAACACCTGATCTCCGAGCGCATTGTTGTAACTCCTTAATCTTCCTGCTTCTCCCCTTTTTTGGAACCTTCGTAAATGGTGTATTTGCGGAAAGAACATTCCAGGTCACCATTGAAGAGTTTGTACTTCTTATCCGGTCTTAAAGCCAGGTATTTGAATCCTTCTTCGCTGGAAGAGATTACAAAACAGGAATATCCCAGTAACTGGTGCTTCATGATACTTCCCAAAGTTCCGTAAAGTTCTTCCACATCCGTTTCCAATCGTTCTCCGTAAGGAGGATTGGTAATCATGAAAGCAGGGCCTTCCGGGAACGGGAATTCATCTACCGAAGCATTGTGTACTTCCACAAATCTCCCGAAGGAAAATCCGCGAAGATTTCTGCGTGTTTTCATGACCATTTGAGAGTCAATATCTCCCCCTATCAGTGTACACGGAAGTTCTTTCACCAATTTATTGGCTTTGGAATGGATTTCATCCCACAAATCGGCATCGAAATTCGCCATATTCTTGAAAGCATAATGCGTTCTTTCGATATTCGACGGAATTCCGGCAGCCAGCAAAGCAGCTTCGATCAGGATGGTTCCTGAACCGCAGAAAGGATCTATCAATGTTGTTTTTTTATCCCATTCGCTCATACGCAAAAGAGCCGCAGCCACTACTTCATTCAAAGGTGCATCACCGGTCGATTGGCGGTAACCTCTCTGGAACAAAGGCAAACCGCTTGTATTCACTGAAATTACTCCTTCGTTCTCACGAACGTATAAATCCACTACAATTTGCGGCGATTTTACGTTGATATCCGGTCTTTCACCTTTTAAGTCGCGGAAATGGTCCACGATCGCATCTTTGATCAGCAAAAACGGGAATTGGGAATGCTTGAAAATGGTAGAATGGATCGCTCCTTTTACAGCAAAGGTCTTTTTGACATCAAACAAAGAAGACCAATTGATTTTCTTTGCTTCGTTGTATAGGTCTTTCTCCGTTTTAACCGGGAACTTGCGCAACTCCACCAATACCGAGATCGCGCAGCGCACATGCAGGTTCAGAAAATACACATCTTTCCATTCACCTTCAATCTGAACGGCTCTATTCAGTTTCGTACTTTCCGGAAATCCAAGCTCCTTTAACTCATCAGCAAGTACATCCTCTAAACCATAAAACGTTTTCAGTACAATTTTCATAAAGCGAATTCAATATTTACTGAACAAAAGTAGACATAATATTTCAACCGCGACGTTTGCAGCATGGCTACAACGAAGGCACAAAGGGAGAAAAAACGTTGTATAAAAATTGTAGGGCGGAAAATTTTACATCCTGCAGTTTTTTTGTTTCCGCAGAAATAAACCAAAAGAAGAGGCGTTTCGGTAAAAAAAAATTACTTTTGATTTTGATGCAATTAGCAAAGCGACTAACTATAATCTTATTTTTGATTACCACCCCCTTTTTCGTTTATTCTCAAGGGGTTGGAGTTGTATTGAGTGGTGGTGGAGCTTCTGGTTTTGCACATATCGGAGTCCTGAAAGCATTGGAAGAAAACAACATTCCGATCAATTACATTACAGGAACTTCATCCGGAGCATTGGTTGGTGCCATGTATGCAAGCGGTTATTCCCCGCAGGAAATCGAAGATTATGTTTTAAGCAATAAATTTCAGCTGATGTCTCAGGGGGCCATTGAACAGCGCTACGAGTTCCTGCTTCGCGAAGACAATGAAAATGCCGCCGGGATCAGTTTTCCCTTTTCGCTCGATAGTATTTTCAGCAAATCGCTTCCTACCAACTTTATCCGCCCGGAATTGCTGGATTTTGAAATGTTGCGCCTGTTCGGAGCAAGCGGTGCTTCACGCAACTACAATTTCGACAGTCTTTTTGTCCCCTTCCGTTGCGTAGCCAGTGATATCGTAGCCAAAAAAGGAGTCGTATTTTCAAACGGCCAGCTGAATGAGGCAGTCAGGGCATCCATGACCTTTCCTTTTTACGTCAACCCGATCCGCATAAACGGCGTCCTTTACTTTGACGGCGGTCTTTATAACAACTTCCCCTCGGATGTCATGTATAACAGTTTTCCGGTGGATTTCATCATCGGAAGTAATGTTTCCTACAATGCTGCTCCTCCAAGGGAAGACGATTTGATCAGTCAGCTGACAAACATGCTTGTAACGCATACTTCCTTTAAAATTCCATGTGAATCGGGAATTATCATCGAACCCAAATCGGCCATCAGCACTTTCGATTTTGACGATGTGGACAAGGCCATTGATGCCGGTTACGAATCTACCATTGCAATGATTGACAGTATCAAACTCATGCTTGATGCAAGGGTTTCTGCAGAAGAACTGAACAAACGGAGAGCAGCTTTCAAAGCAAGCATTCATCCGCTGGTTATTTCTGAAGTAAATACCACGAACAACTATGGAATGGATGAGAGCTATGTCCGGAAATCCATCCTGAAGAACAAGAAAACAGAAACCATTACCGGAATGCGCTTCAAACGCCGGTATTTCAGAACATACGCTACTCCTCAAGTCAAGTACTTGTTCCCTACCCTGGATGTAAAAGCAGATTCTACCTATGCATTGAACATCAAAGTCACCGAAGCAAAACCATTCCGTATTGATCTGGGAGGAATTGTCAGCACACGAGCCATCAACACCGGTTTTGTTCAATTGAACTACATGCGTTTGGACCGGTTTGCAAGTACTTTTCAGGCCGGGGGATATTTCGGGAAATTCTATAACTCGGGAAGAGCGAATGTAGACCTTCATTTTCCGTCTTACTACCCTATTTCGGCAAGTTTCTACGGAGTTATCAATCGCTGGGATTATTTCAAAAGCTTTACTACCTTCTTTGATGACGAAAAACCTTCTTTCCTGGTACAAAATGAAGCTTATGTCGGAGCAGGAATCAAACTGCCGATATTCAATAACTCCAAATTTGCACTGGATTACAGGCACTTTGAAACACAGGACCGCTATTACCAAAGTTCCGATTTTACGAATAAAGATACCACAGACAGAACCATTCTGTATGGAAATTCCCTGATCCTGACAGTGGAACACAATTCCCTGAACAGGAAACAATGGGCATCATCCGGGACGCTTGTCCAATTAAAAGCCATCTACAGTGATGCAAGAGAACACAGTGTTGCGGGATCAACATCTTTGGAAAAATACGATTACCGGAACGGGCACCATTGGTTCAATATTCGCGGTGAAATACAAGGTTTCCCGTTAAGCACCCGGTATTTTTCATTTGGTATCCACGGATTGGCAAGCATCACGAACCTTTCCCTGTTAAAGAATTACACGGCAACACTTCTCAATATGAATGCATTCCAGCCTTTGCCGGATTTGCAAACGTATTTCTTTGCCGAATACCGTTCACCGCAGTACGTAGGAGGTGGATTGAACGTCATTTTCTCCTTGCGGAAAAACATCGATATCCGGGTAGACGGATACTGGTATCAGCCATTTATTTCAATCACCCAAAAGGATGACGGAACATTCGGATATTCCAAACCGTTTAAAGGAGAATCCCAGGTAGCTTCCTTATCAGCCATTTACCATTCGCCATTGGGACCGATCAGAGCTTCACTTAACTATTTCCCGAAGCAAAAAACTCCTTTGGCGTTCCAGTTTACATACGGGTTTATCATTTTCCACGAACGGGCATTCCGGTAAAAGTTTCAAATTGTTCCAACTGTTTAAAAGTTCAAATCAGTGCTTATTAGCTAAACTTTGAACCATTGAACTTTTGAACGATTGAACTTTTAGTATATTCGCATCAAATTCGAAAAAATGGCAAAAATCATCTGTGGTATTCAGCAAATGGGAATCGGTGTTCCCGACGTTCAATCAATCTGGAAATGGTATAGAGAACATTTCGGTGTGGATGTACGCATTTTTGAAGAAGCAGCTGAAGCTCCTTTGATGACCAGATATACCGGAGGCGTTATCCATTCCAGAACTGCAACACTGGCCCTTTCCATGGAAAGCGGTGGTGGATTCGAGATCTGGCAGTTTACTTCCCGTCCGACAGAAAAAAGTACCGAACCCATCATCCTGGGTGATTTCGGGTTGTATGCCTGCCGCATCAAATCCAAAGATGTGAAAGCAACACATGCATTTTTAGTGAAAAAAGGCGCAAAAGTATTGTCTGAACCACAGAAACTTCCAAACGGAAGCTATCATTTCCTGGTAGAAGACCCGAACGGGAATTTATTTGACATCGTGGAAGGGTCTGGTTGGTTCATGGATACCAAATTCGAAGGAAAAACAGGTGGAGTTGCCGGATCTATGATCGGTGTCAGCTCTATCGAAAAAGCCTTGCCGCTTTATCAAAAAATTCTGGGCTACGACAAAATCGTTTACGACGTAACGGATACCTTCGATGCTTTCAACAACATTCCGAACGGAAACCAAAAAGTCAGAAGAGTCTTATTGCAACATACGGAAGACCGCAAAGGGCCATTTGCAAAATTGTTGGGACCAACTCAAATCGAATTGATTCAGGCAGTGGAACGCACGGATGCAAAATCCATTTTCAAAGACCGTTTCTGGGGCGACTGGGGCTTCATTCACCTGTGTTTTGATGTTCAGGGAATGGACGATCTGCAAAAAGAATGCGAAGAAGCAGGCTTTCCTTTTACAGTTGATTCCGGGAAAACATTCGACATGGGAGAAGCAGGCGGAAGATTCAGCTACATTGAAGATCCGGATGGCACCTGGATTGAATTCGTTGAGACTCACAAAGTTCCTGTTATGAAAAAACTGGGATGGTACATCCATCTGAAAAACAAAAAACCGGGAGCGTTTTTACCCAACTGGATGCTGAAAGCGATGAGATTTAATCGCGTAAAGGATTGATTCAACAGTAGCTTCTGTTTATTTTAATCGTTTTATCCTATTAATTAAAATTGTATTTTTGGGACAAATTGTATACATCATGAAATTTCTCCAATTTTCACTTTACTCCATTATCCTGACATCCCTGGTACTGATCACTTCGTGTGAAGACGATATTGATTTTGCCGGAGAGCATGTGGAAACACCTGTTTTGTTCGGGTTACTGGATAAAAACGACTCTTTGCACTATGTAAAGCTGACGCGTACTTTTGGAGGTTCAAACAATTCCCTGGAAGTGGCTCAGATCGAAGATTCCAGTTATTTCCAGGATGCAGAGATCAAAATCGAAGAATGGGCTTCTTTGCCTCCCAACAATGTATTCACGAAAGTCAGAACGTGGATTTTGAAAGATACGGTTTTGACCAATAAAGCTCCGGGCGCTTTCTACAGCCCGAACCAGAAAGTATACTATTTCAAAACGGAAACATTCAATATTTCCAATCCACCGGCTGTAGCTGATGCAAACTTAAACACAGCCCTGAAAGAAGACGTCACTTACAAATTGATTGCAACTATCAACGGAGGATCAATCGTAGTGAATGCTGAAACAAAACTGGTATCCGGAATGGTAATCAGCCAGCCTTCAGCTGCTGCCAGCTATCAGTTTGTTAAAACAGTAGCCGGTGTACAGCAATATAATTCACTTAGTTTAAAAGCCAACAATGGAAATGCGAAAGTAGTCGATGCACGTATGTTAATCAAATTTGACGAATACTTCAACGGTGTTCCGGTAGAAAAATCATTTACCTGGAAAGTAGGAGAATTGAACGGAGATCAACTAACGGGTGCAACCTCTAATTTTGTGGCAAACGGAGAAACATTCTATACACTTATTAAAAACAATTGTACGAATGACCCGACTATCACCAAACGTAAATTAACTTCCGTGCAATTGATTATGACCGGTGGGTCCACAGAATTGAGCAAATACATTCTGGTTAACCAACCAAGTTCCTCTTTAGCTCAAAATAAACCGAGCTATACGAACCTGAGCCGTACGGACGGTGGACCTGTAATCGGAGTCTTCAGTTCACGTATGACCAATAAACAAGAAAAATTCAACACAAACAGCACTGTCATACTTGATAATCTATCCCGAAAAGAATTGAGCATCGGTACGATAACCGGATTGCTGATGTTCTGCAGCGACTACCAGGTTGATATCAATAACGGTGAATCCTGGGTTTGTCAATAAGCTATTAAAACTGAAACATAGAAAAGTCCCGTTTGTCAGCAGATAAGCGGGATTTTTTTATCCTCTCAACAAACCCTTTTATTGTTTTTAGTTCACTAAATTTGTTCCATGAGCGAACGTGTTACTCTTTTCGTCGACATCATCTTACCCATTCCGTTAAGCCAGGAATTTACCTACCGGGTTCCTTTCGAAATGAATGACCAGGTCCGGGAATACCTTCGGGTAATTGTTCCATTCGGAAAAGGCAAATTATACACCGGAATTATCACGAAAATACACCAGGAAGCACCTCGCCTCTACCAGGCAAAATACATCGAGCATATCCTCGATGAAACGCCCATTATCAGCAAAAAACAATACTCGTTCTGGAAATGGATGTCGGAATACTACATGGCACCCATTGGCGATGTCATGAATGCAGCTCTTCCTGCGAATTTCAAATTGGCTAGTGAAACCAAAATTGTTGTTCACCCGGATTTTGACGGGGAAACAGCACAGCTATCCGACCGCGAATACCTGGTAGTGGAAGCACTTCAGATCAAAGAAACACTCGACTTGCGGGAAATTTCCGAGATCATCGGAATCAAAACAATTCAGCCGCTAATCAAAACATTGCTAGAAAAGAACATTGTTTTGACCCTGGAAGAAGTATCCAATAAATTCACTCCCAAAACGGGATTATTTGTGGTACTCCAGGAAGACTACCGTTCCGATGCCGTTCTGAATGAGTTGTTTGAACAACTTGCGCAGAAAAAAACAACCCAAAAACAAGAACAGGTTCTTTTAAAAATCCTTCAACTGGGTGGTTTTCATGAAGGAACAGTTACACCCATTCTCAGAAGATCGCTGGAAGAACAAGGCTGTTCTTTGTCTGCTATTAACACGCTTGAAAAACAAGGCATCCTACGTACCGAACGACTTGAAATCTCCCGCATCAACTCAGCGGACCAGAGCAAATTCGCTTTCCCGGAACTGAGCGAAGCCCAATCAAAAGCACTCAGCGAAATTGAAACGGGTTTCGGAGAAAAAGAAACGATTCTCTTGCAGGGAATTACCGGATCGGGGAAAACGGAAATTTACATTGAACTCATCCGAAAAGTACTCGACCAGGGAAAACAGGTCTTGTTCCTGGTTCCTGAAATTGCGCTGACCACACAGCTGATTCAGCGTTTATCGGCCTATTTCGGTGAAAAGATCGGGGTTTACCATTCCAGGTTCAATTCCAACGAGCGCGTGGAGATCTGGAACAAAGTCCTTCAAAACGACCCGAGACAATTCAGGTTGGTAGTGGGGGCCCGTTCTTCCATTTTCCTGCCGTTCCAGGATTTAGGACTGGTCATTGTGGACGAAGAACATGAATCTTCCTACAAACAACAAGATCCTTCTCCCAGGTACAATGCCCGGGATATGGCCATCGTGCTGGCGCATTACTTCAAAACAAAAACATTGCTGGGTTCTGCCACGCCTTCCATAGAAAGTTACCAGAACACCCGCGACGGCAAATACGGACATGTGTTGCTCACGGAACGCTATTCCCAGGTGAAGCTTCCGGAAATCCTGTGTGCAGATATGAAAGAAGAACGTCGTCAAAAAAGTTTGAATGGCCATTTCTCCAAATTCCTGCTCGAAAATATCATTGAAACTCTCAATAACGGCGAACAAGTAATCCTTTTCCAGAACCGGAGAGGCTACACTCCCATCTGGACCTGCGAAATTTGTGGTTTCAGCCCGAATTGCATCAATTGTGATACGACTTTGAATTACCACAAGCATTCGAACTTATTGAAATGCCACCACTGCAGTTACCAGACTCCTCCGATAGGTACTTGTCCGGCATGCGGAAGCAACCGCTTGAAAATGCTGGGATTCGGAACGGAAAAAATCGAAGACGATCTGTCATTAATCCTTCCGGATATCCGGTTAGGGCGTATGGACCTGGATACAACCCGTAACAAAAACAGCCACCTGGAATTGATCCAGGCTTTTGAAAACCGGGAAATCGATGTGTTGATCGGTACGCAAATGGTAGCAAAAGGACTGGATTTCGATCATGTGGGCCTGGTTGGTATCCTGGATGCCGATCTCATGCTCAATAAAACCGATTTCAGGGCATTTGAACGTGCCTTCCAGTTAATGACACAAGTGGCGGGAAGATCAGGCCGCAGGAACAAGCGCGGAAAGGTCATTATCCAAACCGGGAATCCGGATCATTGGGTAATTCAAAAAGTAATGGCGCATGATTACGATGCTTTTGCGATCAACGAAGTGGTTGAACGCAGGAATTATCACTATCCGCCATTCTATAAATTGATCCGGTTTACCCTGAAACACCGTGACCGGGATTTGGTAGACTCAGGTGCCCAACATTTTGCGAAATTACTGAAAGAGCAATTCCACGAACGCGTTTTAGGTCCTGAATCCCCGGTTATCGCGAGGATTCAGAACTTTTATTTGAAAGAAATTGTTTTAAAAATTGAGCAGGACGCTCCACAAAAGAAAGTAAAGGAACGCTTACATGAGCTGACGGATCAATTTTTCAGCGTTCCCCATTTCAAACCTATTCGACTGATTACTGATGTAGATCCCGCTTAACCAAGGTATGATTTAAGCATCCGGCTTCGGGATGTATGCTTCAGGCGTCGAATTGCCTTTTCTTTTATTTGTCTTACACGCTCTCTGGTCAGATCGAATAAATCTCCGATCTCTTCCAGAGTAAGCGGATGTTTTCCGTTTAGTCCGTAATAAAGTCTTACTACGTCTCCTTCCCTGCCGGATAAGGACGAAAGCGAACGTTCGATCTCTTTACGCAGGGATTCTTTGGTCAATTCATTTTCCGGGCTCGGAAGCGAATCATTCGGCAATACATCGTACATGCTTGATGAACTTTCATCGCCATCTACCAAAGGTGCATCCATGGATAAATGACGTGCTGTGTTTGCCAGCGACTGACGTACATCTTCTACCGAACATTCCAGGTACTCAGCCAATTCATCTGCTGAAGGCGGACGTTCATAAAGTTGCTCCAACTCGCTGTATGCCCTGTTGATCTTATTAATGGTCCCGATCTTGTTCAACGGAAGCCGGACAATACGTGCCTGCTCTGCCAGAGCCTGCAGGATCGATTGACGGATCCACCAAACTGCATAGGAAATAAATTTAAATCCTCTTGTTTCATCAAAGCGCTCTGCAGCCTTGATCAAACCTAAATTCCCTTCATTGATTAAGTCGGGAAGTGATAATCCTTGATTTTGGTACTGTTTGGAAACAGATACTACGAATCTTAAATTAGCTTTTGTTAAACGTTCCAACGCCCTCTTGTCCCCTGCCTTTATTCGTTTAGCTAATTCTACCTCTTCGTCGGCAGTAATTAATTCAACGCGACCAATTTCCTGAAGGTATTTATCGAGAGAAGCCGTCTCCCGATTGGTAACTTGCTTTACAATCTTTAACTGTCTCATGGTCTTTACTATTGATTTACATGAATATAACGATTATAAGATACACTTCGTTGTGTTCGTTGGAATCAAAAAATGTTAAATGAATAAACGGTTTGTTTAAACTAACAAAATGTGTGAATCAATGAAGATTTAGAAAAATCCAGTTAAAAAAGTAACTTTGCAGCCAATTTAAAGCGAATACTATGCGTGTTTTAATGGTTTGTTTGGGAAATATCTGCCGCTCTCCAATGGCAGACGGATGGCTTCGTCACAGGGTGAAAGAGCACAATCTGCAGGTAGAAGTTGATTCTGCAGGAACGGCTAATTATCATGTCGGAGAAAAGCCCGATCACCGGATGAGAAGACTTTCCCTGGAATATGGTGTTTCCATCGACGAATTGCGCGCACGCCAATTTTCCGTGGCGGATTTTGACAATTATGACATTATCTTTGCCATGGATAAAAGCAATGAGCAAAATATTCTGCGCTTAGCCAGAACTGATCAGGACAGACAAAAAGTACGGCTTTTTCTGAACGAATTGTACCCCGGCCAGGACATGGAAGTTCCGGACCCATATTATGGAACGGATATGAATTTCAAAGAAGTGATCGAACTATTGGATCTGGCAACGAACGCATTTTTAAAGAACAACCAATTAATAGAAAATTCATGAGCGCCGGTAATTTATACCTGATTCCCAATACACTTGGTGGAGAATCCACAGAAGATATCATCCCTCAAAAAGTAGCCGAAATTGCCAGTGGATTGCGTGTATTCGCTGTGGAAGACATCAAATCTGCACGTCGTTTACTGCGTAAAATTGACCGTACTTTCCCCATTGACGAATCCGAATTCTTTGTACTGAACAAAGCAACGGCGGCAACGGAAGTATATCACCTGATCAAAGCCATGAAATCGGGAAAAAGTGTAGGAATTATCAGCGAAGCGGGTTGTGCCGGCATCGCAGACCCGGGAGCAATCCTGGTTGCTCTGGCCCATGAAAACGATATTCATGTTTGCCCTACCGTGGGCCCAAGCTCTATTCTGCTCACACTGATCGGAAGCGGTTTCAACGGACAGCAATTCTCTTTCCACGGCTATTTGCCGAAAGACCAAAAAGAACGCATTCGTAAACTCAAAGACCTGGAACAACGCGTGAAAAGAAACGGTGAGACCCAATTATTCATGGATACACCTTTCAGAACGATGCACGTGTTCGAAGACCTGTTAAATATGCTGGCGGATGATACCTTGCTTTGTGTAGCATCCAACCTGACTTTATTTAATGAGCGTATCCAGACAAAAACAATCAAAGACTGGAGGGAAAATGCCTATGACCTAAGCAAGCAACCTACGATGTTTGCACTGGGGAAACTATAACCGGTTTAATGGTTCAAAGAGTTCAAAAGCTTAATCAGCAACAACTAAAACATTTTAAACTTTTGAACCATTTGGAACTTTATTTAATCAGTGTCATGTGGCCGCTTTTCGTGTATTTTTTATCCGTATTCGGATCTTTAAAGCTCACCGTCCAGACATACATTCCTTCGGGCACCAATACTCCGTTATAAGTTCCATCCCACCCCACGCTGGCATCTTTGGATTCGAAAATGGTTTCTCCCCATTTATTAAAGATCAGCAACCTAAAACTATAGGGATCGAATCCGGAAGTAAAGACCGGTTGGAACGTATTGTTGTGTTCGTCACCATTCGGCGTAAAGGAATTCGGTATGTAATAAACCAGTTCATCCAGTACACGCACCACCACTCTGGCAGTATCCGAACATCCGAAAGCATTGGTTGCAACCAATTGAACCGTATAGTTACTTGCAACCTCATCGTACTCATGTGTCGGTGAAACCGCTGCCGAGTTCCCTCCGTCACCGAATGTCCAGGTGTAAGAAGTCGCATTGGTTGACGTATTGATAAAGTGAATTTCAGAATGCGTAACCGTTGCATCGTAAGGAGATGGTGTAAAAGAAGCATCTGCACCCGGCGTGATACAAACAAAATTCACCTTCGTAGAAGTGGCAGAACATCCGTTCAGATCCGTTACGGTTAAAGCTACTGTAAAACATCCGGAAGAAGTATAAGTGGTCGAAGCATTCAAAGGTGAAGTTGCATTCAGGCCATTCCCGAAATTCCACTGAGCACTGGTTGTTGAAGATGTTTGATTGGTAAAAGTGACCGGCAAAGGTGCACAACCCGATAACGTATCGGCAATAAAGTTGGTAGCCGGTATTGCATTCACAACAATTGTTCTGGTTGAAGGCCCCGAACAGGATCCCGGAATGTCATATGTAATCGTAAACGAACCCGGACCGGAAACACCCGGATCAAATAAGCCCGTTGATGTATTTACGATACCGGTTCCGGACCAATTTCCACCCGGACTGGCAGCAACCAATGAAACCGGAGCATCATTCGCACAGAAAGGACCTGCGGCATTGATGGCTGTTGAAACTCCAGAGTTGGAAGTAACAGTTGTAGTTGCGGTAGCCGTACAGGAATTTAGCGAAATGGTCACCGTATAAACCCCGAAATCAGCACCCGTAATGGCAGGAATTGTCGGATTCTGCGAAGTGGAACTGAACGAATTCGGCCCGGTCCAGGAATAAGTTCCTCCCGTGGTGCCGTTTGCCGTTAAATTCAATGGCTGGTTCACACACAAAGGACCATTGTTCGATGCCGTCACTGTTGGAATTGCATTCACCGTAACTGCCGTAGGAGCAGACGTGGAAGAACATCCCAAAGAAGAAACTGTCACCGTATAAGAGCCGCTCGCAGTAACCGTAATAGACTGTGTGGTTGCTCCACCCGACCAGGTATTTCCGCTGGCAGCAGAAGAAGTCAGAACTACTGAACTTCCTGCACAAAATGTAGTTGGTCCGCCTGCTGTAATGGTTGGTGTTGCAGGAATAGGATTCACTGTTACCGACGTAGCAGCGGAAGTAGATGAACAAGATCCGTTTGAAACCGTCACGGTGTAAGAACCCGAAGCTGTTACTGTAATCGATTGCGTGGTTGCTCCGGTCGACCAGGTATTTCCTGTCGCTGAAGAGGATGTCAGTACCACTGAACCACCTGCACAAAAAGTTGTTGGGCCACCAGCGGTAATCGTTGGCGTTGCAGGAAGTGGATTCACAGTTACAGCAGTTGCTGCGGAAGTTGCCGAACAAGGCCCGTTTGAAACGGTTACGGTGTAAGAGCCTGAAGTCGTTACTGTAATCGATTGCGTCGTTGCTCCGGTTGACCAGGTGTTTCCAGTTGCCGATGACGAAGTCAATGTCACGGAACCGCCGGCACAAAAAGTCGTTGATCCTCCTGCTGTGATTGTTGGTGTTGCAGGAAGTGGATTAACCGTAACAGCAGTTGCTGCGGAAGTTGCCGAACACGATCCGTTAGAAACTGTTACCGTATAAGAACCTGAAGTTGTTGCTGTAATCGATTGCGTCGTTGCTCCGGTTGACCAGGTATTTCCGGTTGCCGATGACGAAGTCAACACTACTGAACCGCCCGAACAAAAAGTTGTTGGGCCACCTGCCGTAATGGTTGGCGTTGCAGGAAGCGGATTCACAGTTACAGTAGTTGCGGCAGAAACCGCTGAACAAGGCCCGTTTGAAACCGTTACGGTGTAAGAGCCCGAAGTTGTTACTGTAATCGATTGCGTAGTTGCTCCGGTTGACCAGGTATTTCCGGTTGCAGATGATGAAGTCAACGTTACGGAACCACCGGCACAAAAAGTTGTTGGGCCACCCGCAGTAATTGTTGGTGTTGCAGGAAGTGGATTAACCGTAACTGCAGTTGCAGCAGAAGTTGCCGAACAAGATCCGTTTGAAACCGTTACCGTATAAGAACCTGAAGTCGTTACTGTAATCGATTGCGTGGTTGCTCCTGTTGACCAGGTATTTCCTGTCGCTGACGAGGAAGTCAAGGTTACTGAGCCTCCCGCACAAAAAGTTGTTGGGCCACCTGCAGCAATGGTTGGTGTTGCAGGAAGCGGATTAACAGTAACGGTCGTTGCGGCAGAGATCGAAGAACACGATCCGCTGGATACGGTTACCGTGTAAGAACCGGAAGTTGTAACCGTAATCGATTGCGTCGTCGCTCCGGTCGACCAGGTATTTCCGGTTGAAGCGGATGAAGTTAATGTAACGGATCCTCCGGAACAGAATGTTGTAGGCCCTCCTGCCGTGATTGTAGGTACGGCCGGAGTCGGATTCACTGTAACAACAGTTGCTGCAGAGGTTGCAGAACACCCGTTTGCATCCATAAACGTAACGGTGTAGGAACCACTGGATGTTACAGTAATTGCTTGTGTTGTTGCGCCGGTCGACCAGGTATTTCCGGTTGCAGCTGATGACGTTAAAGTTACTGATCCTCCGGAGCAGAATGTGGTCGGCCCGCCTGCCGTAATGGTTGGTGCAGCAGGAAGCGGATTCACGGTAACAGTTGTCGATGTAGCTGCGGAAGTACAACCGCCGGCTGTAACTGTCAAGGTATAGGTTCCGCTTGTACTCACAGTTATCGACTGTGTGGTGGCACCTGTTGACCAGGTATTCCCGGTTGCCGAAGAAGAGGTCAGTGTCACAGAACCGCCGGAACAAAAAGTCGTTGGGCCGCTTGCTGTAACGGTTGGTGTTGCCGGAAGCGGAGTAACTGTAACAACGGTTGCAGCAGAAGTGGATGAACATCCTCCTCCACCTGTAACAGTAACGGTATATGAACCTCCTGCCGTTACGGTGATCGATTGGGTCGTTGCTCCGTTTGACCAGGTATTTCCGGTCGCTGAAGAGGAAGTCAATACCACAGAACCTCCCGCACAAAATGTGGTGGGACCGCCTGCTGTAATCGTCGGTGGAGTTCCTGCCGTAACTGTTACTGTTCTGCTATTGGTAACCTGGTTCCCGCAGGCATCCGTCACGATCGAATACAGTGTCACTGTTCCGGAAGTTGGGAAGGTGATGCTTGCACTTGCCCCGCTTCCAACACTCGGTGTTCCTGACGGGCTGAAGCTCCAGTTATACGTATATCCCGGTACACCGCCTGTTCCTGATGTAGAAGCAGTAAGCGAACCACCCTGACACAAAGTTGTTGCGGAAAGTGTGATCGGTGTGGTTACATTCGTATATTCCAGTGTTTTACCGATTACATTCACAACGAATGGCGAAGCAGCACCGATGCATGTGTTGGAACAGCCTGTTGATCCCCAACAGGAACGGTAGAATTTCAAAGTGAAAGTCATACTCTGCGGAGTACAGCTTGGTGCCGGTACACAGCCTGAAATATCCGAAAAGATCGTTTGATTGGTAGCGGTACATGTTCCCCCTCCGATTCCGTTGCAGAACCAATAGTATCCCGCAGCAGACGGGCTGTTACAACCTCCTAATCCGATTCGGGTTGCGCCATCCTGGAGCCAGCAGGTAGTTCCGTTGGCAGAATAGGTGAAGGAGAAATTCACATCTGTGATCGTTGCATTGGCAGGACTTGAAAACGTCAGGTTGTAATCGCAGGAGTTCGTAAAGTTGCACGAACCATTGTATCTGGATCCTGTAATGGAAGCCTGTCCTAAAGTTCCTGCTGCAGATACCGTAGGATCCACAACCAATTCATACAGACCAATGTTTTCATTGATCCAATCGTAATCAACCGCTAAATCAACCAGGTTGGAATGAATGATATATTCTCCGGAACGCGCCAGACTTTTAGGGCCGCCTTTTGCGAATAATTTCGCTTCATCCATGACAGCCAATTCCGTTGAACCGGCCATTAATTTCAAGCTTCCTATACCACGGCTGTATGTTCCTCCTGTGAATTTGGCATGAACCGGTGATCCGGCTTCCAACTCTTCCCGGAAAAGCAATTGATCAAAAACACCGAACTCATTGGACTTTATAATGAAACTTGTTTTGATCGCTCCTTTCTGAACGATCATTTCTGCATCTATTCCCGGGAAAATATGGTGAATCATTGCTCCGTCAGTTCCAACAGTATAATCAGACCAATCTGCGGTATATTTCCGGGCTTCTGTTCCGTTTTGAATCACGATCAGTTTCCATTGGTTAAAACGAAGTGTTCCGTTAGCCATTTTCAATTCCGTTCGCGCAGCTGCGAAATCAATGATAGGCTGATCCGGCAAATAAGCAGATTCGTAGCGGGTTCCGGAAACGGGACGCAAAGTAGGATCAATAGTCACCCAATCTCCGTTTACCTGGTGATGTAAATCTCCTAAAGCTCTTTGCAAATAGAATTGGTGCGTGTCATTGAGGTCGATGAAGTAACGCTCATCAACGGTTCGTTTCTCCAACACCTCCACACAATTCTCACATGGAGCATTTTCAGGAAGTTTTCCGAAATCGGGATGCGAATAATACCTGGGATCGTTGTATTTTTTCCAGTCATCCAAATGCCTGGATTCAGAAACGGGAAAAGAAGTCAGGTTATTTGTTGTTGCAATCATCCCGGACTGGGCATGCTTTTCCTGGGCAAATAAAGGAGTCATTCCAACCAGGAGAAGTAGCAGGATGAAAACGCGGTTTCCGGAGTAGTTTATTGTCGGCATGGGCCTGAATTATTTAACGCTATATGCAAATAGACGTAAATAATATCACATAGTGGCGTCGGTTTTTGTTTTTTTTAACCCCCGATTAATATATCGCTAAACTCAAGAAAACTACAACGTTATAGTCAGATTATTTGATTTTTACAGCCCTCTCGCTTTCTTAATATTGTCATAAGCTTCCTGGATGCGCTGGAATTTCTCTTTGGCGCCTTTTTGGTATTCTTCGCCCAAAGAAGCAACTTTATCTGGGTGATAACGCACCGCCATTTGACGGTAAGCTTTCTTCACTTCCTCGTCGCTGGCAGATTCTTCAATACCCAGAATTTCGTAATCGGCATTCAGGTTTTGCTTGAACATTCCCTGTACAGACCTGAAATCCATCGGTGGAACCTGTAACAAGTTTGCCAGGTATTGGAGCGTTTTGATTTCCTGGTCCGAAACCTGGCCATCCGATTGAGCAATCCCGAACAGGTAATGCAGTAATTGAATGCGGATTTCAACCTGCGCGCGCATGCGGATATCCGAACAGATCTGGTCGATCGGAATGCTGGGAGCATCTAAAAAGTGTTTGAGTGTTTGCAGGTGAGAAGTATTGAACTGGTTTCCGAATTGCTGGGCCAAAAAGGATTTCACGAAATTCAATTCCGATTTCACCACTTTCCCGTCGCTTTTCATCATGTAAGCGGAAAGCGCCAGCAATTGCGTCGGGAAATCGTAGCGCTGTGTTTGCTGTGTGTAATACTCGAAAATATCCTGGAACGACTGACGGGAACCTCCTCCCTGTCCGCCCTGATTACCACCCTGGTTATTTCGCGACCGCATCACCTGGTCAATAATCCCACCGATAAAAAAACCGATAATTGCCGGGATAATTCTTCCTCCCGAAACAGCGAACGCTACAATTGCTAAAATAATACTATACACGCTACAAAAATAAAATCCCCGCCCGGGTTGGCTCCGGACGGGGATTATTCATTATACAAATGAGATACTTCTCTCAATAAATTGGTTCAATTCTTCTCCTTTCAGCATTCCCTGGGCAAGCAGGGCAAGATCTGTCAGTTGTTTTACTTTGGTCGATTTCTCCGCATCATCCGAAAGGCTCAAAAGCGCCTCTACTTTTTGATGATTGGCATTGACAACCAGGTTGTATGTTTCCGGAAAAGCTCCGAAGAAACCACCGCCTCCATACTTCTGCTGTTCCATCATTCTGCGGATGAATTCCGGCTGAGTTACGATAATCGGTGCATCGGATTCGCTCATAGATTTGAATTCCACCTTGAATTTTTGGTTATCGACCGCCGATTCGAACAATGGTTTCAAAGCAGTTTGCTGTTCTTCCGTCAATTTTGCAGGCAGTTCGCCTTCTTTCTGGATCAATTGGTCCAGAGTGTCTGCATCCACACGGGAAAAGCTGAAGTTATCAACTGTTTGCTCGATTTTTGAAATCCAGTGCGGAGCCAATGGCCCATCGATCACTGCAACCTGGTATCCGCGGTCTTTCGCCTGTTTTACAAACGAAAAATGTTCTTCCAGGCTGTGTGTGTAAAGCGCCACAACTTTCCCGTCTTTATTGGTCTGAAGCGGTGCAATCTGCTCTTTAAACTCTTCAATGGTGTAATATTTCCCATCCGTGTTTTTGATCAGGGCGAAGCTTTTTGCTTTTTCAGCGAATTTTTCATCGGAAAGCATTCCATATTCTACGAATATCTTCAGGTCATCCCACTTCGCTTCGAAATCAGCGCGGTCCTTTTTGAACATTTCCGCTAATTTATCCGCTACTTTTTTAGTGATGTGTGCCGAAATCTTCTTCACATTCCCATCACTTTGCAGGTACGAACGCGAAACGTTCAATGGAATATCCGGTGAATCGATTACCCCGTGAAGCAAGGTCAAAAACTCAGGAACGATCTCCGCAACCGAATCGGTAATAAATACCTGATTGGAATACAAATTGATCTTATTGCGCTGAACTTCCACATTTTCCTTGATCTTCGGGAAGTAGAGAATTCCTGTCAGGTTGAACGGATAATCCACGTTCAAATGGATGTGGAACAACGGATCTTCAAAAGACATCGGGTACAATTCACGGTAGAAAGAAGTGTAATCTTCATCTTTCAGATCTACCGGAGCCGAAGTCCATGCCGGTTTCGGATTGTTTACCTGGTTCGGAACGTCTACGGAAACGCGTTTTACTTTTCCGTCTTCGTCTTTCTCACCTTCCGGCGAATCGATGTATTCTACTTTCGTTCCGAAGAAAACAGGGATCGGAAGGAATTTACAGTATTTATCCAAAATTCCCTGGATACGTGATTTCTCCAGGAACTCAAGCGATTCTTCGTTGATAAACAAAACGATGTCCGTTCCACGAGTGTCTTTTTCAATTTCTGTCAGGGTAAATTCCGGCGAACCATTACTTTCCCATTGAACCGCCTGTGAACCTTCGTGACGTGACAGCGTGCGGATCTGTACTTTTTCCGCTACCATGAACGCCGAATAGAATCCCAGACCGAAGTGCCCGATGATGCTTTCCGCACCGTCTTTTCCTTCGTATTGTTTCACGAATTCTTCCGCACCTGAAAAAGCAATCTGGTTGATGTATTTGTCGATTTCTTCGGCTGTCATACCGATTCCATTATCGCGGATAGTCAGTGTTTTAGCTTCTTTATCCAAAAGCACTTCCACTTTCAGATCACCCAACTCTCCTTTATATTCACCGGTCGAAGCAAGCACTTTCAACTTCTGACTTGCATCTACGGCATTCGATACCAACTCACGTAAGAAAATCTCATGGTCGGAATACAAGAATTTTTTAATGATTGGAAAAATATTTTCCGTTGAAACATGTATTTGTCCTGTCTTCATACTTTTTGAAATTTGGGTTTGTATTGACAAGGTTTGTGCCAAGGAAAAATGTGTGACAAAATGACAGAAACAAGATCAAAGAAGGTTCAAACAAAGTTCAAAAGGGTTCAAAAAAGTTTAAGCGTTCAATTTGAACATTTGAATCTACCGCGGCAGAAGCTTTTGAACTTTTGAACATTTGAACATTTGAACATTTGAACATTTGTACTAATCTATTTTAACCGTAATAAAAAGCACATCATCAATTTGTTCGGCATCGCCTTTCCAGCTGAAGAAGGTTTTCTCGATGAGTTTATTGCGATGGTCTGCAGGAAGGTCTGTCATTTGCTCGCATAATTTCTTGACACGTTTCGTAGAGAATTTCTTTGGAATTGCTTCTCCGAACTGATCGCTGTAGCCGTCGGAGAACATGATCAGCAAATCTCCTTTTTTAGTCGTAATTTCCTGGTTCAGGAAGTTCTTGTCCAGATAATCGTATGAACCTCCGATGGAGAATGACAATCCGCGGTAAGTTTCCAGTTTCCCTTCCGAAACATGGAAAAGCGGTCTTCCTGCCGATGAAAACATCACCTGGCTGCTCTTTTTATCGAAGCGGCAAAGGATCATGTCCATTCCATCGCGGGAATTCGGGTTTTGGTCCTGTTTCAGGGTTTTGATGATCATTTTATGCAACTGCAAAAGAATTTCAGCCGGGGTTTCCAGCTTGTAAATGGTCACGATTTCGTTGAGCAAGGTTGAGCCGATCAGGGACATAAACGCACCCGGAATTCCATGCCCGGTACAGTCTACCATGGCGTAGTAACTGTACTTTTCATTCTCCGCAAACCAGTAAAAGTCGCCGCTTACAATATCTCTTGGCTGATAGAAGATCGTGGAATCCGGGAAATTGTTCTTAATAATTCCTTCGTCCGGCAGAATGGCTTTCTGGATCCTCAATGCGTAGTTGATGCTATCGGTGATGTTCTTGTTTTTGTCCTGCAATTCATCTTTGATCTGTTCGATCACATCTTTTTCCTCCTGGAGCTCCCTGGTTTTACGGGCCACAATTTTCTCCAGCTTGAGTTTCGCCTCACGCAATGCGTTAATCCTTACACGAATAACCAGCCAAACAATCAAAAAGAACACCGCAGCCAGCAAGACATAAAACCACCATTGTTTCCAATATGGAGAACGGATCTCAAAAGTAATTTTCACCGGTTTTTTCGTCCATGTTCCCTGCGGATTACTGGCCAATAATTCAAAGGTATACGTTCCGTCATCCAGTTTCGGGAAATCCACAAAATCATTGGAAGTACTCCTCCAGGAATCATCCAAACCGATCAGGCGGTATTTGTATTCCACGCTTCTTTGGTCGGAAAAAGCAATTCCCTTGTAGCGGACCGTAACGTTGTACCGCTTGTATTTCAAGGAGATCGGGTTGTTTCCGAAAGCAGACTTCCCATCGAAAGTTATATCGCAAATGGAAGTCAAAGCAAGCTGTCCGGCGCCATTTACCGGGTTCGAATAAACGATGAGCCCGCTGGTTGTTCCGAAGAAAAGCGTATTGTTCTCGCGGTAAAAACTGTTGGTATTATTCTCCCGGAATTTCAGGTTTCCCCTTCCTTTGTCAACGATTGCAGCTTTAAACGTAAGGGTATTCAATTTCGTCATTCCGTCTTTGTGCGTCAGCCAGATCGTTTCCCCGCCATCGTAAAGAATTCCGTAGATGTAATTCGATTTCAATCCATTGGAAATCGTAAAGTTTTTAAACTTGCCGTCTTTGAAGCGGAACACACCGTCTCCTTCGGTAGCGATCCAAACCGCGCCTCCACGATCTTCCGCATAACTGACAATTTTGTAGTTTTTGAGCCCTTCGATGTCTTTGTAAGCCTTGAACTTGCCGTTTTTGTAATGGTAAGGCGGCGTTCCCGGGGAACCGATCCACAAACGGTTCTGGCTGTCTACAAAAAGATCGCGGACGTTGTTATGCATCAATCCTTCCAGGGTTGTGAGCCATTTTTGGGTATTCTTTTTGGTATCGCAAATGTACAGTCCGTCGGTAGTTCCGATATAAACAATCCCGTAAGCTGTTTGGTCGATCGAATTGATGCAGTTCAGGCGCAATCCGTGTTCTTTCGAAAAATGAGCGAATTTGCGGGTTGAAAGGTCGTAGGTAAAAGTTCCGGAATTCTTTGTCCCGATCCATAAAATGCCGTTGTATCCTTTGCGCAGGCAGGTTACCTCATCATTGATAAATCCATTCGACTTGTTGAAAACGGTAATTTCGTTATTTACCAGGTTGTAACTACACAAGCCTTTTTCGCTTCCGAGCCAAACCACATTGTTCTCCACCGTCGTTACCGCACGGATATTCGTATTCTTCAACCCGTTCTTTTCGTTGTAATAAACAAACGGCTGAATGGTTTTCAGGTACAAACCACCACCAAATGTCCCGAACCACATATTTCCTTCGTTGTCCTGGAAAATCTGCTGAATATTCAGATTATCGATCCCGTTTGCTGCGTCTATTTTCTTGATAAAAAAGGAATTCTTATCCGAACCTGTGAAAGTAATCCTGCGAATTCCTTCACCCAGAAAACCCAGCCACAGGTTGTTTTCCCTGTCGCAGATCATGCTGGTCATCCTTCCTTCCGTAATACCGAGTTTTTCGGGTCCGAAGAATGAAACGATGCGGTAACTTCTTCCTTTCCGGATAATTCCGTAAACTCCTTCTCCTTCCACACCGATCCAAAACAAGCTTCCCTGTTTATTTCCCTTGACAATCCGTGAAATGGTTTTGTATTTCAACTCTTCCGGACTTTCAATTTCGCGGGGATTTTTCAGATTATCGTAATTCATTACGACCAATCCATCGCTGGTTCCGATCAAGTAATCGTTCGCGTGATCGTATTCTACCTGGTTAATCCCGTTTGCCAGCGGATTTTCAAGAGGAATCAGTTGTTTTTTTTGATTGAATTTAAACAATCCCTTTCCCTGCGTATAAATTAAAATATCGCCATTTTTATCCTGTACAAACCCGTTGACCTTTACATTCTCCAGTTCTGTCTTTTTGATTTTTTTGAAGCGGTTGTTTTCATAGATGGTAATTCCGCCCTGGAAATGCCCGATGATCGTTTTTTTGCCGAAAGTGGCGTGAGCAGTGACGAAATTTTCTGCCAATCCGTTCTTAACGGTAAATGTTTTGAATTTATCTCCTTCAAAAACATTGAATCCGTCTCCCGTTCCGATCAGCAAAAAGCCATTTTCATTCTGGCTCATACTGTAGACGTAATTCTGGGCTAATCCATTATCGTCCGTGTACGACTTGATGTTGTACAATTGCGCACTAAGCGTTTGTATGATTCCAAAAACCAGTAAACCGGCAAGACTTATCCTGTTTAACATATCAATCTGCTTTTACCCCGATTTTGGATTTATACTTCGGAACTCCTCCGATCGGTGAGGTGTAAAACGGCATACTTTCGCCGTACTGGTTCGTAATATTAATCACAATATTATTGTTTTTCGAATCTCCCTGCTTGACAAACTGAATATCCAGCGAGGTGTTTTTTTCATCTTCCGTCACGGTAAATTCGTGCTCTTTCCACTGGTCATCTCCGGATGATTTGGAAACGGACCCTTTTTTGGAAACAGAAACCAGGCGGATAATCCCGTCGTTATCGTAGTCAAAGACGCTGATCTTCACTTTCACCACACTTTTGCTGATGAAAGGATACAAATGCGAAACCACGGTTTTCTTCTCCGACATGCGCACGCAATACTCATACGTAAAAGCGTTTCCTCCTTCTACTGCGTTGTTACTCGTTGCTGAAGTGGAAAGAAATAATTTGTACAGGTTTCCCGATTGGCCGGAAACTCCGTCTACGACTAGTTTGAACACATTTCCTCCCAATTCCGGGATAAGCTCTCCGCTGGAAGGATTGATCGGTCCGAATGTGAGCCAGTCGTTATCCAGTTTATCGCTTTGACCAACCGTTTTGGAATACAATTCCGTTCCGCTTTTATATTCTCCGGTCGGATCCAGTTTGCGGGCATCCTTATTCGAATGCGCTCCTTTTCCTCCCAGGACGATGAATTTGGTTTTGGTTTCTTCCGATCCGTACATTTCATCGTTTTTACCGCCGCAATCTGCATCGAAAACACGGATATACACCGGATTTTTCTGGGAAGTCGGAATCACAAAAAAGATGACTTGTGAGAAATCATCGTCCCCATGCGACTTATCGGCCTTTTTCCCGAAGGTAACCAGGTAGGTAAAGTTTTCTTCCGTGGAAGGGACCTGCTGGGCTATAAGCAATTGGCTCAGCATCAGGAATGCCCCTAAAACTCCCGCTTGTTTAATTTTCTTCATACACTATAATCAATGATTTTCGGCGTTTCGCGTCGGATAAAGGTTCCATATTCTTCGGAACACGTTTCCCGTAATATTCCATTTCAATTTGCGCTGCCGGAAATCCATTTTTTAGTAATTCGTCACGCACTGCAAGCGAGCGTTTTTTCGACAATTTCAGGTTGTATTCGCTTTTTCCTTTGACATCTGTAAACGAACTGATCAGGATCCGTTTATTTGCAGAGGATCGGTGGTTAAGTGCCAATACTTTGATTTCCTGCTGGTTACTTTTAGTCAGGGAAAACACATCAAAATCGTAAAAGACTTCAAAACTAGTGATTATTTGTTCTTTGCGGATTCGATTGTCCAGAATCTTTTCAATTTCAACCACCGGTGTGTGCACCAATTGGTCTTTTTGAACAAGTGAGCCGTCCTTCAGTTCCGTAACCCGCGAATTGGAGAATCCCATTTCCTGCGCCGCACGGTAATCTTCCAGCAACTCATTCTTCTGATTACTCGTACCCATGGAATACAAATAAAGGCTGTCGCCCACCGACTGAATACGTAACGAATCTTTGTTATTGATAGAGCTCACCGGCACCAGTGTATCACTCAACCCCAGAAACAAGGTGTATTGATTATCTGAAGTTTTCACGGAAGTTTCCCACGATTGGATGGAAGGACTTTCTGCAGGAACCGGAATGTTCGCGCCTTGCTGCACCACAATGGATTTCGTCACACAAAACTTCTTCTGCCCGCTTCCGTCAAGCGCCCGTGCTACAACGCCCATCGTCAATGAATGCGTTCCTTCTTCGGTGACCGACAAATGGATTTGACCGGAATCGGAAACTCTCCATTTTCCATGGTCTAAATCCCAGTAGAAATGTTCTATTTCGTAACCTTCGATTGTGGAGTTTTCTGCGGTAAACGGAATTTCTATGACCGGCGGAATGGTATCAGGGCCTTCGATATGTATTCTGTTGCTTCTTTCAATAGCGAAAGGATACGTGGTTTGATTGAAAAATACCTGACTCGTGGTTCGATCCACAATATTCAGTTCAACGAGGTATTCTCCGTAAGCTTCAAAACAATGCCGGGCTTCTTTTCCTTTTGCGGTATTTCCGTCGCCAAAGCTCCATACGTATTCGAGGGCCAGTTCTTCATCCAATTCGTCGGCTTCTTCAAAAAAAGTATAACAAAACGGATCTTTCACATACGGTTCGCAATCCTTGAAATCAGGAAACAATTCCCGGTAAAAGTAGATCTCATCGTTGCCCGTTCTGTTGGAAGAAAAATAGCCTTTGTTTTCATCTACCGGAACAAAAGCGAAATCATCCTGTGGGGTATTGAAAGGAAAGTCTTTGTGCAACAGTTGATTCCCTGCCCATTCATACAAATCCAATTTTCCGAATCCGGATTCCCTGTCACTTGAAAACACCAAACCGGTTCCGTTGAAACACGGAAACAATTCATTTTTGGCAGAATTCACTGCATTTCCCAGGTTTACAGGAGCAGACCAGGTATCGTTTTGACGGACCGAATAATACAGATCAAATCCGCCGAATCCGCCCGCGCGATCGGAAGCAAAATAAAGCGTGTCGGCCGCAGCATTCAAATACGGATGCGTGTAATTATTTGTTTTTTCGCAGAATGGAAGTTTGTTTCTTTTCGACCACTTTCCTTTTACCAACCTCGATTCATAGAGCTGCAATTTGCTTTTCTTTTTGGACGTAAAGAAGAAAAAGGCACTTTTTTCGTTGGAAGAAAAATAAAGCTGATCACCGTTTTGATTGATCCAGGCCGGTCCGCTGTTGTAACACCTGTTCAGGCGATTGTCAATTAATTCCGGTTTTGAGAAAGTGGTATCATTCAGATAATCTGCCCGGAAGATTCCCGAAAGCCGGCTCAAAGAATCCGTCGATGAAAAATAAACTCCCAAACGCTCGCGGCTATCCGAAGTGAAGAGTAATTTCCCGTTTTGGAATACAGGCGCATATTCATTTCCCTCGGAGTTGACTGAAATTTTACTTACACGAAAGTTCCCGACGGTATTTTGCGCCATCGATTTCCCTGCAAAAAGCATGATCATTACACTACAAATAACGCGGACTCTGAACATTGGTCTTGTAATCAAATGTGTAATTAATCATGACTTCGTGCGTGTTTCGCCAAAGCTGGCCTTGCGGGCCCAAATTCCGTTCGTATAAATAGGCTATTCCAAACTGTTTGTTCAAATGGAGCTGCGCATACACGTTTCCCGTTTTACTGCTCTTTGCCCCAAAACCAAGGGAAAACAATTGTTTGTAATAAAGCGTCAGGTTTCCTTCATAACTCACCGGAGAATGCACCAGGTATTTCACCAGGCAGGTTGGTTTCAACTTGAACTGTTTACCGATGTCGAATACATATCCTGCATACCCGTTGAAAGCCTGGAGTATATGTTTCTCTTTAATACGAACGATATTCGGCGCACTTATCCCGACCAATAGCGATTTGCATTTCAGCATGGTTCCCAGGTTCACATCCGGCAAAATACTTCTGCGCGACTGGTTCAAAAATGCAATATCGTCTTGCTGCACCAGGTTCAAGGCATTGTAATCCACGGACTCATTGCGGAGGCCTGCTCCTACCCCAAAAGACAAAATGCTGTTCCCGATTTTGATCCGGTATGCGTAAATGAGGTTGAATCGCAAATTATTCTGAATGCCGTATTGATCGTTGATCAGGGTTAAACCTAACCCCATTTTTTTTGACCTTGTCACTAAATGCCCACTGAATGAAAAGGTTTTCGGAGCTCCTTTGATTCCTTTCCACTGATCGCGGTAGTTTGCATT